>CAMCQW010000014.1 GCA_945877045.1 Chryseobacterium gleum | reverse complement strand
TATTCGCCCGCACTCACCGACTTTGTTTTTATGGTGGAGGAAACGTCGTATATGTTTGTTACGGGTCCGAACGTTGTCAAAACAGTTACGCATGAAGAAGTTTCCTCTGAGGATTTAGGAGGCGCAAAGACACATGCTGAGAAATCGGGAGTAAATCATTTTACTGCAGCGAATGATGTCGAGTGTCTAAAAAAAGTAAGGGATTTAATCTCTTACCTTCCTCAAAATGCTTATGAAACGTCCCCTGTACCTTCTGTTGTTGAATTCACTTCATCGAAACTAAATCAAATTAAGGAGATACTTCCTGAAAATGTAAATATGCCCTATGATTCCCGAAAAATAATCGATTGTATTATTGATGATGATTCATTTAGGGAGGTTCACATAGATTTCGCGAAAAATATAGTGGTCGGTTTCGGCCGTCTGGCGGGAAAATCAATTGGTATAGTTGCCAATCAACCGGCTTCTTTAGCAGGGGTTTTGGATATCGACGCTTCAAGAAAAGGAGCACGGTTTGTCCGGTTTTGTGACTCATTTAATATTCCTTTGTTAGTTATTGAAGATGTTCCGGGATTTCTTCCAGGAACAGATCAGGAATGGAATGGAATAATCACGCATGGTGCTAAGTTGCTTTATGCCTTTGCAGAAGCAACGGTTCCAAGAATTACAGTAATTACACGAAAAGCCTATGGAGGTGCCTATTGTGTAATGAATTCCAAAACCTTGGGAGCAGATTTAAACTATGCTTGGCCTACCGCAGAAATTGCTGTGATGGGCGCCAAAGGAGCTGCCGAAATAATTTTTAAAAAAGAGATTTCTGGCGCGACTAATCCTTCCGAAAAATGGCTTGAAAAAGAAGCTGAATATGCCGATTTGTTTGCAAACCCATACCGAGCTGCAGAAAGGGGCATCATCGACGATGTCATTTTACCAGAAGAAACACGTGATAAGCTAATTGCTAGTTTTAAGATGCTTGAAAAAAAAGCGGAGAACTTGCCGTATAAAAAACATGGAAATATTCCACTTTAAATTTTATTATAAACGACTATGAAAGCATTAATAGAGGCCTTTTCGCAAAATATTCGAAACGCCATCCAAATTGGTAATTCAACTTCCTTTACCACCCCAAAGAATGAAATAAAGAACATTATTATTTGTGGATTAGGAGGATCTGGTATCGGAGCGAAAATAGTTCATAATTGGACGCAAGATGAAATCAATGTTCCGATAACCTGTGTCAATGAATATACATTGCCCGCTTTCGCAAATGAACACACCTTGGTAATTGGTTGTTCTTATTCAGGAAATACCGAAGAAACAACAATGGCAATTGATGCTGCTCATGCCAAGGGCTGTCATATTGTGGGGATTACAAGCGGCGGGAATCTTCAAGCTTTTTGCGCAAAATATACCTATGATTGTATAATAGTTCCCGGGGGTAATCCTCCACGGAGTGCTTTGGCATTTTCATTGGTACAGTTGCTTAATTATTTGTCTCAACAAGGTTTCATTTCACCTCAATGCATCGTTTCAATGAACAATGCCGCTGACGCCTTATCTAAAGATCTTGCCTCTATTCAATCAATAGGAATGGATTTAGCAAATTATCTATACAAAAAAGTAGGTGTATATTATGCTGAGACTAAGTATGAGGGAGTTATTGTTCGCGCCCGCCAACAATTTAATGAAAATGCTAAATACCTTGGTTGGCATCATGTTATTCCGGAAATGAATCACAACGAACTAGTTGGATGGGGCGGTGGTGACACGCGTTTTGCGCCAGTTTTCTTTAATTCTGTCGATATTCATCCGAGAAATAAAAAACGTTTTCAAATCACCTTGGATGCGGTGCAGAAAAAAACAGGCAAAGTTTTCGTGATTGAAGCTAAAGGAGAAACAATCATTGAGCGTTCTTTGTATTTTATTCATGTTGTTGATTGGGCCTCTTTTTATCTTTGTGATCTGAACAAAGCGGACATTATGGACATCGATATTATTGATTACCTTAAGAGTGAGCTAGCAAATTTTTAATGTCAAATAGGGCAGTAACAATTCGCCGCTTAGGCCTCATTGATTATAAGGAAGCCTGGGATTTACAAGAAAAAATATTTAAAGAACTAGTTGATCTAAAAATTAAAAACCGAAACGAAAACACAAGTGTTATCCCTCAAAACCAGTTGCTTGTATGTGAACACCCGCATGTTTTTACGCTCGGGAAAAGCGGAAAAGAAGACCACCTACTTTTAGATAAAAAAGGGCTAAAGGACAATGAGGCAGATTATTTTAAAATTAATAGAGGAGGGGATATTACTTATCATGGCCCAGGCCAATTAGTCGTCTATCCCATTTTCGATCTTGAGCAGTTTTTTACCGATATTCATAAGTACATGCGTTTTTTAGAGGAAGCGGTTATCTTGACTTTGTCTGAATACGGAATTTTTGGGGAGAGAATGGAAGGGCAAACAGGTGTTTGGTTAGGTGTCGGTTCTCCAGTTGCTAGAAAGATTTGCGCAATGGGTGTAAAAAGCTCAAGGTGGATTACCATGCATGGTTTGGGATTTAATGTGAATGCTGATTTAAAGTATTTCGATTATATAGTTCCTTGTGGAATAAGTGACAAAAGCGTAACTTCAATGCAGTATGAATTGGGGCGTAAAATTGACATGGACGAATTAAGTGAGAAACTAGTAGTGCATTTGTCTAATTTATTTGATTTTACTATTTAATGTAAAGAATGAAAAAATCAATTTTTTATTTCTTGAAGTATCTTGGGATTACCTCCTTTTACATGGTGTTAATTATCAATTTGTTAATACTTCTTTCGGGTAAAACTTATTTGTACGATGGCATTTATCAGACCTATCTTCATGGTAGAAGCGGGCCTGGAATTTATGATTTGGATAATTTTTATAAACGAGAAATTCATCCCAGTTCGAAACCTGTATTTTGGTCGCATACTGAGCGCAACGCGGACTTACAACTAACAAAAGCAGAGCTCGATTATCATGAAAAATTTGATAGTAAAGCTTTTCTAGTTCTTTACAATGACACCATTATTCATGAGTCTTATTGGGATGGACATGAAATTAATAAAGTCTCCAATTCCTTTTCGATGTCAAAATCAATCCTTAGTCTATTAATAGGAATTGCGATTGATGAAGGTAAAATTAAAAGTATAGACGAGCCAGTTTGCACGTATCTACCCGCGTTTAAAGACCATGGGCGAAATGAGATTACAATACGTCATTTATTGACGATGTCTTCTGGTTTTGATTGGGAAGAAAGTGGTTCTGACCCATTATCAGAGAATGCTGAGGCTTATTTCTCACATAATTTGGTTGATTTGATTATGCGCCAACGGATAATAAATAAACCGGGCCATAATTTTAAGTATCAAAGTGGCAATTCTCAGTTATTGGCTTATGTTCTAGCGAAAGCGACGTCTGTATCTTTATCGACTTATGCCGAGTCAAAACTATGGATTCCTATAGGGGCCGAACATCCCGCATACTGGAGTTTAGATAAAGAAAATGGCTCCGAAAAAGCATTCTGCTGTTTTTACGCAACGGCGCATGACTTTGCGAAAATTGGGTCGCTCTTAGCAAATAAGGGAATTTTTATGGGAAAGCGTATTGTGAGCGAATCGTTTATGAATCAGGTTGTTCAGTGTCAAAATCTTGTTACGGAAGACGGTATAATAAATCAACGTTATGGTTTGCATTTTTGGGTATATCATAATGGCTCTGAATTGGTTTATTATTGCATTGGCTTAAAGGGTCAATTTATTATCGCAATACCTTCAAGAAAGTTGGTGATTGTTCGCATTGGCAATTATCGTGATAGTGATCTTCAACTTATTGACATGTTTAATAGCAAGCGTGGCAGGAAGAACAATGCCTTTTATAATAAAATTGGACATCCGGCTGATTTGTTTTTTTACTTAAATATGGCAAATCGAATTATGAACGTAAAAGATCACCTTAAATGAAAAAGGATATAATATTACCAAAAGTCGATCGGGTCGATGTGGTTGTGATATTGGAAGATGAGATCACAAACGAATACAATGTTTATCTATGGAACCATGGAGAAGACATAATTGAAGGTATAATTATTACGAGTGCTGGTTTTGGTGAAGACCCTTTGACCGGGGAAAAGATTTTGACCGCAACTTTACGTCATAGTTTAGAGGTACTCCTTCCCAATGAAGTGGCTAAAATTGAAGTGATAATGCCAGAAGTTTTTGGTCTTTACAATGAATATTGGCTGAGTTTTTGGGTAAACGATGTCCTATATGACAAGCAGTTTTTATTTCCTCCGGAATCTATTATTCCGTCTAATTTTAAGTTAATTAATCAGTTTGGTAAAAAGGGGGTATTGGCTCAATAGACTTGTTTTAATAAAGCACTTAGTTCCTTAAATGGAATTAGACCACTTTTTCGCCACACAACTTCTCCGGATTTAAATAAGATAAAAGTTGGAACCCCTTTTATTTTAAATTTTTCAGCAATTGCGGGGTTCTTATCTACGTCTATTTTTAGAATTCGTATCTTGTCTTTCTCTTTACTTTTTATTTCATCTAATATTGGGTGCATAGTTTGACAAGGCCCGCACCAAGTGGCGTAGAAATCAACTAATGTCGGCAGATTTGATGCAATTGCATCATTAAATTTACTCATGCCTTTAAGTGCTTATTGATACAAATAAAAAAGGCCAGCATTGCTGCTAGCCTTTTAAAAATAAATTGATGCTTATTGTTTATCGTATATTGCAATGCAAGTTCCCGAACCACCGATTAACGGCGTATCATTATCATAGGTATAGGTAATTTGAAATTGTGTACCTGTGCTATTCATAGTGCCATTTCCAGAAAAGATTACATCACCAAGTGTAATATTAATGGTTTGTTCTGGTATGGTAATACTTGCCCCATTAACAGCTCCTGTCGCTGTTCCTCCTACTAAATTAAACATGTTGTCGATTACTACTTGGTTCGCTCCTCCGCCAGCTGTTATTGCAGGTGATGCAGAAAGTGGGAATTGAGTTCCACTACAAGTAGACGAAGTTACCCATGTTAAACTTGGATCGGTCCAATTGTCATTTCCAATAACAACGTTGACTGTTCTGGTAGCAGTTGTTGTGCCATTTGCGTTTGTTGCCGTGTAGGTTACTACATAAGTACCAGTTTGTGTAAGGTCAACTAGGGTTTGATCTGTTGTTACTATTACAGAAGATCCATCTTTGTTGGTAGCTGTCGCTCCAGCATCTGTATAGGTAGCACCTACACTTACTGTTACTGTTGCTTGACCGTTGATGGTAATTAATGGTTTGTATAAACAAGACCCGTCATCTTTTTTCGCAATTGTGTTGTAATTCGAAGCAGATGGATCTGTACATCCTTTCTTTTTACAAGAACTGAAAGTTAGAACAAGTAAACTTAAAGGGATAAATAAAAGTAGTTTTTTCATGAGATATAGTTTTATTCAAATTTAGATAAAATTGTTAAGCAAGAAAAATAATTTTAAAAAAAAAGACGGCTTTCACCGTCCTTTTTTTTTAAAAATGTTAATATTATTCTTGTAAAATAATAGCTTGTGCCGTTGGTTTTTCTAATTGTGCTTTAATTTTCAATTCTAACTCTTCTGCCAATTCTGGATTATCAAGTAAAATTGTTTTTATGGAGTCTCTTCCTTGACCGAGTCTTGTTTCTCCATATGAAAACCAAGAACCACTTTTCTTTAAAATATTAAGTTCCACTCCAATGTCAATGATTTCTCCAATTTTAGATATGCCTGATCCGTACATGATATCAAATTCAGCTTTTCTAAATGGTGGCGCCATTTTGTTTTTCACCACCTTTACTTTAACACGGTTTCCGACAATTTCTTCGCCATCTTTTAATTGCGTTGATCTTCTAATGTCTAATCGTATGGAAGAATAAAATTTCAATGCATTTCCGCCAGTAGTTGTTTCTGGATTTCCAAACATTACGCCTATTTTATCTCTTAATTGATTAATAAAGATACAGCATGTTCCCGCTTTATTAATTGACCCAGTTAATTTTCGTAGTGCTTTCGACATTAATCTTGCTTGTAACCCCATTTGTGAATCGCCCATTTCTCCTTCTATTTCTGCTTTTGGCGTCAATGCGGCAACAGAGTCAATAACGATTAGATCGATAGCGCCTGATCTGATTAGGTTATCGGCAATTTCTAAGGCTTGCTCCCCATTATCGGGTTGTGAAATTAATAAGTTAGCGGTGTCTACGCCCAAATTTTTTGCATAGAATTGATCAAAGGCATGTTCTGCATCGATAAATGCAGCGATACCACCTTGTTTCTGCACTTCTGCGATTGCGTGTATTGCAAGGGTTGTTTTACCGGACGATTCGGGCCCGTAGATCTCTACTACTCGACCCTTTGGATAACCATTAATTCCCAATGCAAGATCTAGTGTTAACGACCCTGTTGGAATAGAATCTACTTTTTCTATTGGGCTATCTCCGAGCTTCATTACAGATCCTTTTCCGTATGTTTTATCTAATTTTTCCATTGTTAATTGAAGTGCTTTTAACTTTTCTTCGTTTACTTCTTTTTTTGCCATTTTTTTTAGTTTTAAGTGCTTTCGCGTTTTTATTGATTCAAAGGTAACGCCGGTTGGTCGTAAACTATTTACGACCAATTTAATTATTAAATAATTTTAGAATTTCATTTGAATGATCTTTTGTTATTGGTTTTTTTATTACTGAAATAATTTCCCCATTTTCATTTGCTAAAAAAGTCGTTCTATGAATACCATCATACGTTTTTCCCATAAATTTCTTTTCTCCCCATACGCCAAAGGCCTCAATAATTTCTTTACTTGAGTCTGCTATTAGCGGAAATGGCAAATCATATTTTTGTGTAAACTTTAGATGTGATCCTTCAGAATCAGCGCTAACGCCAATAATCTGTATATTGTTTTCGATAAGTAAATTATAATTATCTCGAATATTACATGCTTGAGCAGTACAGCCTGGCGTATCGTCTTTGGGATAAAAATAGATTACTGTTTTCTTTCCTTTGACTTCTATCAATGGTATTACTTTTCCAAATTGGTCTTTGCCACTTATTTTTGGTAATTGATCTCCTATTTCTAACATTTGCTTAAATATTAATCAGTTTAATGATGTTTAATTAATCAAAATTAACTATTATTTTTATTTAAGGAACGTTTTAAGATTATTTTATTTAAAAAAGTTAATTATTTTTTTTTCAGCAGCTTAAATTTTGCTTTTTTAGGATCAATATCCTTCGTCTACTACTACCTCAACCATTGGGCTTAGGTTAGTAATTAGGTCCTCATACTTTTGTCTTAGTACTTTTTTCTCATTTGCTACGGCGTATAATTTTGCCGCTTGGTCTTCTGCAATTTCATTTTCTAATATACTTGATTTTGTTGTGTATTGTTCAATAGTATATTCGATTGCGCGCGATAACCACATTTTAGTAAATCGGTTACCAAATTCATCTAAATAACTAAATACTGCAAGTGATTTTTCCTGTATAGTAATGTCTTGGCGAACTATGAAGAGTGTATAGGAAATCATTGCTGACAATTCATCTTCTCCCTTAGGTTTATCTACGAGATTCAATTTTTCTAAAAAGGGGTAGTCTTCTACTGTCCCATATGACCCAAGTACTTCAGCTGCTTTTATGTTTAATTTAGGATTGTTCAATTTGATTAAGTTCCTGGATGTTAGCAAGGCCTCTGTTGAATCGAGCTTAACAAGTTTCTCAAGTGCCGTTGAAATCACATTGTACGATTGGTCCTTTGCAATAATTGTTTTAAATAAACTGATTAGTGTATCGTTATTGGAAGCGGAAAGATTTTTTGTAGCGATTACCCGCACACTAGACTTAGTATCGTTGAGCGCTATATTTTTAATCATTCCTTGCACCTCTTCGGAAAGTGATTTATTCGCAGCGGTATATAATTCAAGGGCTTTTGACCTAATGTCCCAGTGCTTGTCATTGATGGCATCTAAAATTAATTTATCCGTTGCGGGAGATTTTCGCTTTGCGGAACGATTTAGGGCAGTTAATCTTGCCTTGTATCTTGAGGAATTATAGTATTGGTAAACAAATTGATTGATTGGTTTATCTTCATAAACTTTTCCTAACAGCATCTGATCTTCGTCAAACAAGATGTTTTTTAGTTCTCCACTGTATGAAAAGCTAAAAGTCTGTTCTAAACTATCAATAATTATTTTTTCAGTTCTTTTTCCTTTATTATCCCATATTGCAACATTTACAGGAATTTTAAAAATGGGAAAATCTGTTATTTTTTGCCTTTGTTTGATCTGCAATGTTACTGTATTGTCTGCCGTATTAATTACTTGAGAAGTATGAATTATTAGGTGTCCTTTTGATAAAAACCATTGATCAAAAAACCAATTTAAGTCTTCGCCACTAACTTCTTCAAAAGCCATACGTAAATTGTGAACTTCAGCCGTCTTATATTTATTTGTCGTTAAATAATTATTCAATCCTTTGAAAAAAGCATCATCTCCTAAGTAGGATCGAAGCATGTGTAATATGCGCCCACCTTTATTATAGGAGTGCCCATCAAACATATCTTCTTTGTCACCATGTCCATACCAAATTAAATTATGATACCCCTGGTACATGGCTGATTCAAAATAACCTTTTGCCTCATCCTCTGCATTATAATCTGCTTCATCTACCCCATATCGGTATTCATCCCAAAGGTATTGGGCATAATTAGCGAATGATTCATTTAAGGGTAAATTTGCCCATGACTCACATGTCACTAAGTCACCAAACCAGTGGTGGAACAATTCGTGTGCTATGGTTGATTGATTATTACCATCTAATAATTCGCGCTCTGTTTTATAAACGTATTCTCCAAAAATTACAGCTCCGGTATTCTCCATGGCACCGGAAACATAGTCTCTAACAACAATTTGAGAATATTTATCCCAAGGATAATCAACTCCCAATCGTTCAGAAAAATACTTTATCATAGCGGGTGTTTCTCCGAATATGGCTTTGGCGTCTTTCTCATAGGCAGGTTCCACTAAGTAATTAACCTCCATTTTTGTCCCATTTTGTCGGGTATAAAAATCTTTTATTGTCACAAATTCCCCAACGGCCATCATAAATAAGTAAGGTGCATGTGCTTGATCTTGTTTCCAATGGTCTGTTCTTGTTCCATCTACATTTTGCTTGCTGTCTATTAATTTTCCATTTGACAAGGTGCTGTATTTGCTATCAACGGTAATAAATATTTCCTCTGTTGTTTTTGCATTTGGCGCATCAATTGTTGGAAACCAAACTGAATTAGCTTCTGTTTCTCCTTGTGTCCAAATTTGTGGCATTTTATCTTTATCAGTTCCTTTTGGATTAATAAAATAAAGCCCTTTATCAGAGGTAATTGCAGCGCTTCCGCTCGTTTGCCGCTCATCAGGTTTAGACACATAGTCGATTACAACGGTAAACACTTCGTCTTTTTTGTAAGTCTTCCCTAAATTAATCGCTAATTTCAAACTGTCTCTGTACGTATAAACCAGGGGTTTTCCATTTAATTCAACTTTAATTATATCCATTCCTTTGGCATCTAAAATTAAACTGTCTGAAGGATAGAAATGCTGTTTTGCACTAATGGTAGCTTTTCCATTCATGCGTGATTGTGCCCAATTAAATCGAACTTCTAATTTGGTGTGAATTAGATCGGTTAATAAGGTCCTGGATGGAGTATAGATTCCTCGAACGTCTGTTTCCTCTTCATCTAAAAAAAACTCGTCTGAAAACATGCCCTCGTCTATTAAAGAACTATCTTCAGAGAATTCAGAGAATTCATCGGGGAGAAATTCTACTACAGGAATATCCGAAGAATTTGTTTTACATGCCACAAGGCCCAAAACAAGAAAAAGCATCAAGAAATAATTTTTCATAAGGAGTTTTATACTACAAATATCACAAATTAAATTATTAAAATTATTGAATACCGCCTTTTTATTATTGGAGGATTTATTTTTAATTAATTTTGCAAGATTATTATTTGGGCATGACTACTATTAACGATTTTAATTTTTTTCAAAAGAAAGCGCTTATACGCGTGGACTTCAATGTTCCTCTTGATAAAACAAGTGGACTAGTATCGGATGATAAGCGAATTCGCGCGGCGCTTCCTACCATACAGCATGTATTAAAGGGCGGAGGCGCAGTAATTTTGTTGTCGCATTTTGGTCGCCCAAAAAATGGCCCGGATGAATCTTTTTCATTAAAAAAGATACTCCCATGCCTTACCAATTTAGTGGGTTGCAAGGTGTATTTCGCTAAAGATTGCATCGGCGAGGAGGCCGTACTTCTGTCTAAATCGCTGCAGCCAGGCGAAGTTTTATTGTTAGAAAATGTGCGCTTTTATAAAGAAGAAACGGATGGAGATCTTGCCTTTGCTGAAAAACTTTCTCGCTTGGGTGATTGTTTCGTTAACGATGCTTTTGGAGCTGCACATCGTGCTCATGCAAGTACAACTCAAATTGCCTCTTTCTTTCCGACAGCTAAAATGATGGGTTTCTTGATGCGAGGAGAAATTGAAACGGCACAAAAAGTAATGAAAAATGGACAGAAACCAATTACGGCTGTTATCGGTGGGGCGAAGGTGTCAGATAAAATCTTGATTGTTGAAAATCTACTTTCTATCGTTGATAATATTATTATTGGTGGGGGCATGGCTTATACTTTTTATAAAGCGTTGGGTGGAGAAATAGGGAACTCAATTTGTGAAAACGAACGAATCGATTCATGTCTTGCCATCATGGAAAAAGCAAAAAAAACAGGTGTGCGGATCTATTTGCCGGTGGATTCAATCATAGCAGATGAATTTTCCGCGAATGTACAAACGAAGAATTGTCAAAGTGACAAAATACCCAATGCATGGATGGGATTAGATATTGGTGAAAAGTCAAGGCTGGAATTTCAAAATGTGCTATTAAATAGCAAGACCATTTTATGGAATGGACCGATGGGAGTTTTTGAGTTATTGCCTTTTTCTGAAGGAACAAAATCAATTGCTGCAGCGGTAGTTTTAGCCACAAAAAATGGTGCTTTTAGTCTAATTGGAGGAGGTGATAGTGCTGCAGCCGTTCAAAAATTTGGTTATGAAGAGCAAGTAAGTTACATCAGTACTGGCGGTGGGGCTTTGCTAGAATATTTTGAAGGAAAGGACTTGCCAGGAATTAAGGCGCTTGAAAATTAAAGAATCTTGATTAAGTCGATTAGACGGCTGGAGTATCCCATTTCATTATCATACCAACCAACCACCTTCACCATATTATTAAAGACTACTGTAAGCCCGCTATCAAACACACAACTTGTTGGATTCCCAAGTACATCGACTGATACAATCGGGTCTTCAGTGTAAGCCATAATGCCTTTTAATTCGCCTTCACAAGCATTTTTCATTGCCAGATTAATTTCTTCAACGGTAATTTTTTTAGAAGTAATAAGTGTTAGTTCTGTCATTGAGCCATCGGATACAGGAACTCGGACACTGCCTCCAGTTATTTTACCCTTGAGTTCGGGAAATATTTGCGTTATAGCTTTTGCAGCCCCGGTGGATGTAGGAATGATTGACATGGCAGCAGCTCGCGCTCGTCTCAAATCTTTGTGGGGTGAGTCGTGTAAGCGTTGATCTGAGGTATAGCTATGAATAGTTGAAATATACGCAACGTCAATTGGGAATAATTCCATGAGAATCTTGATCATTGGCGCTACGTTGTTGGTGGTGCAAGAGGCGTTCGAAATAATTAAGTCCTCTATTCTTAGCTGGTCTTCATTAACACCGAGTACAATGCTCTTTATTTCATTATCGGAAGGGGGAGCGGAAAGAATTACTTTTTTCACCCCTGGCTTCAAATGTTTACCTGCGGATTCTTTTGTTAAAAAAAGACCGGAAGATTCTAACACATAATTTACGTTGTATGAGGTCCAATCAATATCTTCAGGATTTTTTTCATTGACAAAGGTAATTTTCTTGCCATTTGAAAATAAAAGAGAGTTGCCTTCAATAGTAAAACTTAAATTGAGTCCTCCTCGGACACTATCGTATTTAAGTAGATGTGCCAAGGTGGTAATATCTGCCAAATCATTTACTAGCGCAACATCAATTGTAGGATCCATAAGTGCGATACGCGTAAAACACCGACCAATTCTACCAAATCCATTTACCCCAACAACTTTCATCTCTTTTTTTTACAAAATTACAAAAACACACTAATAATAGGAGTAAACAGAGAAATTAGACGATTGTTTAATTGGTATACTAATACTAAAGATGTTTTTAGAAGAATGTCCGTCACCCATTAAGCACCGAAATTAATGGCTTATCTATTGTAAATTAGTATTTTACGTAAACAAAACCATGTTTCTGTATTTCAATGCCACCATCAAAAGTTGCATCTATTTTATAGAAATAAGTTCCTTCTTCTACTAATGTTCCATCTTGTGTCTTACCATCCCACCATCCTGCAGGATCTGTATATGTATAAATGATATTCCCCCATCTATTTAAGATAACACATTCAAATTCAGCAATTCCGTTATAATCTATTGTAAAGTGTTCGTTGCCATTTACGGACGACAAAACAATAATATTAGGCACTTCAATATCACAAGGTTTTATTGTTATTGTTGCGGTATCGGTGGCTGAATGACAGATATTTGCCATCGTTACGACGTACTCCCCTGCGGAATTTACCGTTATTGACGATCCTGACGATCCAGTACTCCAATTTAATGTAGTCGTAGGTGAATAGCCAGGTTGTACATTTCCAGAGTTGATTGTTGCCGCATTAATAATAATTTCGGCACCAAAACAAATTGCGGAATCTAACACTTGTGTGTAAACATAAGGTGGGAATTCAATGACTGCTGTATCCGTATGATTACAGGCCAAATCGGTATAGGTTACCGTATAAATACCCGGACTTGTTGTGTTAATTATGGGGTTTAATGCTGAATTGTTAGAAAAATGAACTGCGGTATCCAAGCTAGCCCATGTTCCTCCGTTAAATGAGAATGTGTTTTGAACTTGCATAAAAAGATTACACGCTAATGTATCATCAAAAATATTCGGCAATGGCAAAACCTCTAAGGTTACAGTTGTATCATAGTTACAACCAAAATCATCAGTTACATTATACGTATAATAAGATGTACCGGCAACTAGTGGTTGGATGATAATCGCAGTGTCTAATTGTCCGGAAATTATGGAAGGATTGTTTGACCAAAAATCGCTTACAACGGTGTTTTGATAACCTTCTGATTCTGGATAAAGTGATGCATTGAAATAGAGGCCCCATTGAAAAATATAGCCATCATCTATTCCTTGGTTATCTTGTACGGTAATTGTCCAATTTCCATTAACAGGACAACCAATAAAGTCATTAAAATTTCCATCAGGTAAATAAACGCCATTCGGGTTCATCGATGGAAATCCATACGAATTAGTTATCCAATTACCCGCAGCATTTTCGGTGCAAATCGTTCCCAAGGTAGCCATTGTTGGGGAAAAACAATAGGTCCAAACAGGCGAGCCAGGAGCTCCACCATCGAGATTTGTATCGTTTCCTAAAAAGGTGCTTATTCCATTTCCACATCCGCCAGGAATCATTTCCCCAAATTGATTATAGGCATTCATTAATGAAACAACAACCCCGGTAGGACAAGTCAGTGAGATTTCTAAATCGCCGATGTAAGAATGTTCAATATCAATACATAACTGGTCAAAATCACCCGAACTCGAGATAAAAGTTGAGTCATCAAATCCAGAAATGGCAATATTTGTTTGGTATTGGGCGCCTGATCCATCTGGCAAATAAGTTAAACCCGCGAAGATGCCACCAATTTGGAATTCACCAACTGGGATGTCGACACCCACCGTATCTTGTTGAGTTACCCCTCCAATTAGCAAGGTGTTTTCACCAAGGCAAACAGTGTCTTGATAAGGACCTGTTCCGGCAAAGCTGGGTAGTTGGGAAACTCGAACCTTACAGGTAATTCGTTCGATCAGCGGAAAAATATCTGTAATTCGTAAGTCAACAAAATAACCAGAGCGCTGAGGAGGTGTAAACCAAAGCGAATCATTATTAAATTGCCCTATTCCTCCGATGGTCCATTGATAAGAACAATTATTAGCATTCTGTGAGTAGCCTGTGTTGGTGATTTCTGACGCGTATGGAAAATTTGCAGTGGAAACAAATAAAATAGAATCTCCAAAACAAATATCAACATATCCAGTATCTATCGGGTTTAATGCGTTTGCTCCTACTCCATTAATAAAAGCTTGAATATGTGGAAAAAATGGTTGCTGTGGATTTCCACAGGCTACATTTGCATCCCATCCTGTTCCTTCGTTACTTCCATTGGACTTAAATCTTAAGGTCAAACAACCTGATGGATTGTTTTGAAATGATGCCTGTACAAAAAAACCATTTGGATTAGTTCCTGAATTGTAGGCACCAAGTAAAGGCGAAGCAATGGATGGACCGTCATAGATATAAAGAGTATCTGTTGGATGGATGTTAAAGGTAAATCCAATGTTTGTTGCGAACGCAATTGAAACCTTTGAGCCTTGTGTCAAATCAGGACAAAAAACGACGATTTCATTCATATTAGGCAAATAATTGGCTGGCCCATCAGAAAAGTTGGTTCCACCTGCTGGCGGGATTATCCCTGCACAATTTAAAGGATTTGCGGGAAGATAGTCTGGTCCTGTTAAAGTTAATTGACCGAAACTAAATTGAGCCAAAGAAAGAAAGATAACCAGTGCTTTTAGTTTTTTCATTGTTTGCTTGTTTTATTCATTTCCAATTGTAAAACATACATTGATTTCACAATTAACAACTTGTTTTGACCAGCCACCCGGAAATATTGAGAGCGGTCACTTATTTTAATATTTAAATCCGTAAACAATGGAACTTGGTCCATTTTAATCGATATTTCTGGAAAAGCACTCACATCCT
Organism: Chryseobacterium gleum; assembly: GCA_945877045.1. Taxonomy (GTDB): domain Bacteria; phylum Bacteroidota; class Bacteroidia; order Flavobacteriales_D; family Crocinitomicaceae; genus UBA952. The sequence goes on along the minus strand of CAMCQW010000014.1, from coordinate 413 downwards.
TGTCTTTTGGGGCATCGATCATATAAATCGCATGGTCAATTGCATAACAAAGGACAGCAAATTGGTCGCTATCTTTTTTAAAGTTGTTTAATTCACTTTTATCATAAACTTTTAAAAGTTCTTTTTCTTGAGTCGTTTGTTTTTGCGCCAAAACAATGTTTGTACAAAAAAGAGCTAAGAATAAGGGGATGGATATAATTTTTCGCATGATTGTTATTTAAAAATAAAGCAAATTTAATCTTTTTTTTAATGTTAAACCAATGCGTTAAGATGTAACAAATAGCAACCCAATAGTTGTTTAACACACCTTAAGACTTTTTTTTGGTTGAAAAGTTGCATTTATTGTTCGTTTTTTAATGTAGTAGCAAAAAGATTTAAACTTAGTTTTGCTTTTCGATTATAAACGATATAAA
>CAMCQW010000013.1 GCA_945877045.1 Chryseobacterium gleum | reverse complement strand
TCCGCTAATTTTTTTGCTTGTGATTGCCAATTATCTGATGAACCAAATAGTCCATGCAGAATAACCAAAGGAGCCCCTTTTCCGAGCACCCGATAGTGTAGAATCATTTTTTATCGCTGGTATAGGAGGATTCAGAAATCGTTTCGGCGGTAAATTGTTTGTCATTCATATCTGTAATTACCTTGAGAAGCTTTTCTTTTGAAGAAACTGAATTATTGTAATACACAGTGATCAACTGCGCCTCCTTGTCTTCTACAAAATCAACTTCTACTTTTTCAACAGCTTTTGTAGCTAATAATTCCTTCCTAATTGCACCGCCACAACCCATTTTACAGACCATTCCTTTTACGTTTAATGCTAACCTGGTATTTGCAACATTAGATGTGGCAGGTCCCTTTTCACTTACTTTTTTATCGATGGTGGCGTTGTTGCAAGCAGCTAAAAATAATAAGCTAAATAGTAAATAAATAGGTGTTTTCATACTAAAGATTTAATCTTACAAAGTTAATCTCTTTTAGTCGTACTCTTTTAAATTTTCTTCTTATTTTCGCCGAAATTAAAATTTTAAACATGAAAAAAACAATCTTTTTTAGTGTGCTTTCGTTGATCGTAGCCACTACATTCTTATCTTCTTGTAGTAAATATGACGAAGGTTCAAATTTCACCTTGTTGACAAAGAAGTCAAGAATGGTCAATAATTGGCATTTAATGTCAGCCAATGTTGATGGATTTGAGATAAACTTATCAGAAATTTCTAAGCACTTGGAGTTAAGTAAAGATGGTTCGGCTAAATACACAGAGACATATATTATTCTTGGGACGACATATGAAGGTATTACAAATGGAACTTGGGAATTCAACGATGATAAATCAAAATTGGTATTACAAGAAACAGGTGCAACCATTACCGGTGAATATACTATTTTAAAACTGACAAAAGACGAAATGAAAACGGAGCAGGTCGATCCTTCAACAGGTTCTGTTTCTATTCAAACTTGGAATACTAAGTAATTTTTCTCTAGCTAAATTTAAAGCCGTCTTTCTTAGACGGCTTTTTTTTTGACTATTAGCTGGCTTTCTTGTAACCAAACTATTGCTTAGGCGTATTTTTTAGCAAATAAAGTTGGTTGTTATGAAAACGGTATTTTTTCTGAGTATAGTTGTTTGTTTAGCTAGCTCGTGTCGTAAGTTTGAAGAAATAAAGAAATATTCTTTGTTAACTAGTCATGATAGAATGTCTAAAGACTGGAAATTGATCTCCAAAACGGAGAATAAAACTGCCATTGATCTTACGGGTTTTGATGTTCGTTTAGAATTAAACACAGACAATACCTATACAATGAGAAATAGCCACAAGCTTTTTAACCATCTGATTACAGTAGAAAAAAAAGGAAATTGGTTTTTTAGACAGGAGAAAAAGACCTTAAAATTGTGTGAGTCCCTTACCCATAAAACGGAGGAATTTACGATTGTATTCTTAAAAAAGGGCGAGCTTCAATTGCAGCAAGTTACTACAAATGAGGGCTTAAATAAATCACCAACGACCAAACTCTTTTTTTATAAAGCGAACTAGTTCTTAGTTAATAATTCACTTCTCTTAGATTTTTTTTTGGAGACAAAATATTAATCACTACATTTGAGAAAATTAATTACATGAAAGTTTTCCTTCGCTCAGTCGTTCTATCAAGTTTTCTGCTAGTATTATTTTATTCTTGTGATAAATATCCAAACGGTCCAAGTTTTTCGCTTCGCACTAAAAAAGCGCGTCTTTGTAACGAATGGATCTTGGCAAGCTACCAGATTAATGGCAATGAATTCATCTCAAATCAACCCACTGTAAAATTGGCGATCGATAAAGATGGCACATATTCTATAGCGAGTACAGAGACCGTTTTAGGTCAGATTCAAACGGATTTTGAGCATGGAACATGGACATTGGAAGCTGAGGGAACTAAGTTGTTTCTGTTACTTGATGGGGAAGAATTTCCCTCTGAATTCACCTTAAATGAATTGAGAAATGATGCTATTACCTTACAGTATTATAATGTTCAGTCGAACCAGACTTTTGTTATGGGTTATATAGCTGATAATTAATTAGGAGAATCTAGGATCTGTTTCCATTACCTTTTTACACTTGCTACACGTTCTCATTTCTTCAGAAGCATAGAATTCTTTAAATCTACTAATAAAGTCAACTTCAATATTTTCCAGTGGAAATCGATATGATTTTAACGGATTATTACACGCTTCACAAAACCACATTAAACCATCTTGTAGTTCCGTTCCTTTTCTAATACGTTCTATTACCAATCCTATGGTGTTCTCACCTCTAATTGGTGAATGAGGTGTATTAGCAGGTAAAAGAAAAATATCTCCTTCTTGAATTTCAATATTTCTTGCTACACCATTTTCTTGAATTCGCACGGTAATATCGCCCTCTAATTGATAGAATAATTCTTCGCTTTCGTTATAGTGATAATCTTTTCGAGCATTTGGTCCACCAACTACCATCACGATAAAATCACCAGCTTCAACATATAGATTCTTATTGGAAATGGGAGGCTTTAATAAAGCACGATTTTCATCAATCCATTTCTTAAGGTTGAAGGGAGCCAACATAGTAGTAAGTTTTTATAAAATTAAAAAAGTTTATTGATTATGGTCACTAATGAGCATATATTGTTTGGTAATAAAGCTATGGGCGTGTTTGTTATCTATTTCTTGTGTTAAGATAACCTTTGTCTTCCATTCCATGGGATTGAATTTCGGAAAAAACACATCCGCCGAAAAGGTGGAGGCTACGTGCGAAATATACATTTCATCAATGCACTTCTCTTGTAAAGCAAGGCGATAAATTTCGCCACCACCAATGATAAATAGTTGCTCGTTAGTATCTTGAAAATGAGCTAAGCAATCCTTTAAATTATTAAAAACGAGACATCCATCAACGTTGAATTGCGGGTCTCTACTTAAGATCACATTCGTTCTATTTGATAATGGCCGGTATTTCTCTGGGATAGAGTCGTAATTTTTTCTACCCATAATTACCACACTCCCCGAAGTTTTCTCTTTAAAAAAACGCATATCATTCGGTAGATCCCACATTAAATCATTGTTTTTGCCAATGCCATTTTCGGCATCCATTGCTACTATTATGGTTGCTTTTCTCAAACGGCTACGATTCCTTTAATATGTGGATGTGGGTCATAATTACATAATTCAAAATCATCTATCGTAAATTCGAATATATCCTTCACAGCAGGATTAATCTTCATCGTTGGTAAGGTTCTTATTTCTCTCGACAGTTGTAATTCAACTTGTTCCAAATGATTGGTGTACAAATGCGTATCACCAAAGGTATGTATGAATTCTCCGACTTGAAGTTCACATACTTGCGCTATCATCATGGTTAGCAAGGCATAGGAAGCGATGTTAAAGGGTACGCCTAGAAAAGTATCGGCACTTCTTTGGTATAATTGGCAGCTTAACTTGCCATCTGCCACATAAAATTGAAATAAACTATGGCAGGGTGGTAATGCCATTTGGTTAACATCCGCCACGTTCCATGCAGAAACGATTAGTCTTCTTGAATCCGGGTTAGTTTTTATTTGATGAATCACCTGCGAAATTTGATCGATTGCACCACCATCTTTCGTTGGCCAACTTCTCCATTGGTGTCCATAGACAGGACCAAGGTTTCCGTTTTCATCCGCCCATTCATCCCAAATACGAACATTATTGTCTTTTAAGTAGGCAATGTTGGTGTCTCCTTTCAAAAACCATAATAGCTCGTGAATAATTGATCTAAGGTGAAGTTTTTTTGTCGTTAGACAGGGAAATCCTTTTGTTAAATCAAAGCGCATTTGATACCCAAAAACAGAGATGGTTCCGGTTCCGGTTCTGTCTTCTTTCTTTAGGCCATTATCAAGAATGTGTTGTAATAATTCGTGGTACTGCTTCATGCTTAAAATAACTTACAAATACAAAATTAGCTTAATACATCGCTAGTTTCTAAGTGCTTTAAAATGTTTTTTGAACAAGTTAATAACCAAAAACGATATGTAGGAATTGTGTATCTTCGCTCAATGATAAAAGGTATTTTGTTTTCGTGCTTTCTATTGTGCTTTCAACTAATGATTGCTCAATCCATGCCGAAAATTAAAAGGAAATGGCAAGGCACTTTTGATGGTACTATTCCTGCCTACCAATTAAATACCGGTAATGAATTGTTGGAGGTAGAATCAAATAGTATTAAGGTTATTATTGAGAAAGAGAAATTCATCATTAGCCTTGGCGTCTTTGAATATGTTGGGGAATATGTTTCTACCAAGCAACAGCGAAAAACGCTTTATATTGTAGGTAAAATAGAGGGGAGAACGGTAAACGAATATTTTTTAATTGATCGCAAAATGAAGTCTTTAAACAGAACAGGAATCATCCCTCAACCCACGGTTATACTTACTAGATCAAGTAAAAAATAAATTAAATGCCGTCCCTTTTCCTAGGGCGCTTTTCACTTCTATTTTTCCTTGATGAGCATCCATAATTAATTTCACGTAATATAATCCGAGCCCAAAGCCTTTCACATTGTGGATGTTGCCTGTTGGCACACGAAAGAATTTTTCAAATATATCGCGGTGATTTTCTTTTTTTATTCCAATTCCATTATCAATAATTTCAATTTTCAATACATTACGGTCATTGCTAGTCTTAATAATAATAATTGGCTTTTCCTCGCAATATTTAACGGCATTATCTAATAGGTTATAAATCACATTCGTAATATGTACTGGGTCTGCCTGAATTTGATAATTAGTGGCTTCTAATTCAAGTATTATTTGCCCTCCTTTATTTAATTGATGCAATTGAAAATTATCCTTAACTTCTTGAAGTAGCTCGTGGAAATTAAACAATTCTTTATCCAATGTTACTTGGTCTTTGTCTAGTTTCGCTACATTCAATACCCGTTCTACTTGTTGTTCGAGCCGCTTATTTTCCTTAAAAATAATCCCCGCATACTTGTTTACTTTTTCAAAATCTTCGGATTCAAGCTGCATTAGCAATTCACTGGACAAACTAATGGTTGAAATGGGAGTTTTTAACTCGTGCGTCATATTGTTAATGAAATCGTTTTTAATTTCAGATAATTTATTTTGCCTAACGATGATTGATAAGCTGAATCCAAAGAAAATCAAAATCAATAGGAGAATGACAAAAATGTAGATCCAAGGGGAAATTAACACCTCTGGTTTTAGTGAATAGATTCTTAGTTTCGGAAAATACACAGTGAAATAATGCCCGTCCTTCTTCAGGTTTAATTTTTCGGCAGTAATGCCATGGCTTTTATCGGATACCGAAGCATAAAGGGAGTCTTTGGTGTATTTTATTAAGGAGCCCAAGGTAATTGAATCTGTAAAGCAATCATAAATACCACAAATAAAATCTTGGTGGACATTTTGTGCGTAAAATTCTTTTTTTAAGAGTGTCTCTAAATAAAAAGGTCCCAATTCTTCATTAATATCTACGGTAAAATGATTGGTGCTAAGTTGTTTAACGGCTCCATAAACTTCCGTGTTTATATTGTCATTTAGATTAATTTGTTTTAAGACTTTTTTAAGCGCAATCTCAACTTGCTGTGTGAAGGCTTTGACATTTAAACTATCTGATTTCGCTTGAATTGCTATGTTGGTTTCTTGAATTCCTATTGTTTTTTGCATCCATAAGATTTGAACAGACAAGATGGTCACAAGGGATAAAACCCCTAAAATAACTACGAAATTGATTGTTCTATTTCTCATGGCAAATAGGAACGAAGTTACAACGAATTACAACAACTAGCATTAAAAGCCTTGTACGCCATTTACAGTTGTATATTTCAATATATTCTTTTTATCCGGATGTATTTTAGAAAAAGCTGATTGAACCGCCATTGTTCCTTCATGAAAACCACAAAGAATTAATTTCAATTTATTTGGATACGTATTGACATCTCCGATGGCGAAAATACCGGGGATATTAGTAGAATAATCTAATGGATTAACGACAATAGCTCCTTTTTCTATTTCTAATCCCCAATCTGCAATGGGACCTAAACTTGGTTTTAAACCAAAAAGGGGGATGAAGTGATCAACTTCTCTCACTAATTCACCTTGTTTTTGGTGGGAAATAATAACCTTTTCTAAGGACGCATTTCCTTCTAATCCGACAACTTCTGCTTCCGTTATGAGTTCAATTATTCCACGTTCTGCCAAGTCAATTACTTTTTGTACCGAATCAAGGTGGCCTCTAAATGAGCTGTTGCGATGGACTAAAATAATTTTCTTTGCTATTTTTCTTTCTGCTAAAAATATGGACCAGTCGAGCGCTGAGTCTCCTCCACCAGCAATAACACAGGTTTTGTCTTTGTAAAATTCAGGGTCTTTAATAATGTATTCTATCCCTTTATCTTCAAAAGCGCTAATGTTTTCAATAGGTGGTTTTCGCGGCTCAAATACGCCAAGCCCCCCGGCAATCATTACTATTGGTGCCTTGTGCTTAGTTCCTTTAACTCCAGTAACAATAAAAGTATTATCTGCTTGCTTTTCAATTTTCACAGCCGCTTCCCCTAAGGTAAAGCCGGGTTTGAAAGGTGCTGATTGTTCCATAAGGTTATCAATAAGCTCCCCTGCTAATATGGTCGGAAAGCCAGGAATATCATAAATGGGCTTTTTGGGATAGATCTCTGAACATTGTCCACCGGGTTGCGGCAATGAATCAATTAAATGGCATTTCAGTTTTAATAAGCCCGCTTCAAAAACGGTGAATAAGCCCACAGGACCTGTTCCAATAATGATAATATCTGTTTCTATCATACTTTTTTTTATCTACTTTCTTAACATTTTTAGTAGGCGAATTGTTTATTTCTAATAAGCTGGTTTGCGTGGTTTATTTTCCATGATTAATTCAATTCGTTCCATAACATCGGTAGTAAGTAATTCCTGCGCTGAAATCGCTTTAAGATTTTCGCTTAACTGACTTGTTTTACTTGCGCCTAAAATTACGGTACTCACATTGTTGTTTTTTAGACACCAAGCCAAGGAAAGAACGGGAAGGCTTAGGCCAATTTCAGCAGATAACTGGGTCAATGCAATCGCTTTTTGGATTTTTCCTTCGGTAAAGTTTTTATCCTTTAGCCAATCTAAACCATCCATGCCCAATCTTGTTTCTGTTGGAAAACCATCGTTGTATTTTCCAGTTAGGATCCCACTAGCTAATGGCGACCAAATTGTGGTTCCGAGGCCTACCGTTTTATATAATTGTTCAAATTCTACTTCAATTTTATGTCGAGTAAAAAGGTTGTATTCGGGTTGTTCAACTACGGGCCCAATTAGATGGTTTTGTTTCGCAAACATATGTGCTTCCATTATTTCTTGTGCCGACCATTCGCTGGTTCCCCAATATAACACTTTGCCTTGTGCAATAAGGTGATGCATCGCCCAAACAGTTTCCTCAATTGGAGTGGCTTTGTCGGGTCGGTGACAAAGGTAAAGATCTAAATAATCAACCTGTAAACGCTTAAGTGCTTGATTACAAGCTTCAAAAACATGTTTTCTATTCAATCCTTTTTGAGTGGGTAATTGTCCGCCGCTGCCAAAAAATACTTTACTGCTTACAATATAACTATCGCGTGACCATCCCAACTTAGTTAGAATCTTGCCCATTACCTCCTCACTCATCCCACGTGAATAAATCTCAGCGTTATCAAAGAAATTAATGCCATTGTCATACGCAAGCGTCATCAGATCTTCGGCAATACTAGTGTCAATTTGTTTTCCAAAGGTTAGCCAAGACCCAAAGGATAATCGGCTTATTTGTAAGCCTGTTTTACCTAAAGAGACATATTCCATCATTATTAATTTTAGACTGCAAAAATAGGTATTCTAAGCATATATATTGCCACCAACTATTTGAATTCTTTGGTTCTTTTTAGTAAGTTTGTCGGGAATAGCTGGTTTTTGTGTTGCAAGAAAACAGATAAGTGATGGCCTTAAAAGTTTATAATTGAACATCCTACTATATGAAGAACAATGATGCAAAGAACATAGGAATTGATCAAGTTGTTGAGGCCTTGAATTTCACTAATCCATTTTTCTTGTTACTTGATAGTGGTGGTAGATTAATTGGCATTGGGGATGCTTATAAAAAAATAGTAAAAGGGATTAAGGAGCTAGATGATTTTTCCAGCCATTTTTATTGGGAAAACGGCTTGGAGACCCCAAAGCTTAATAAAACGATTGGCAATCAAGTTTTACATACCCGAAATCACGATTATAATTTTGATGTATCTATTCGTAACGCTCCATTTGGCGTTTTGATTAGATCTTCTATGGCCGATTCAAGCACCTCAATAGCAAAAATTGAAGCAACTAAAACAGCTTCTTTACCAAGTGAAAACCCTAATCCTGTATTGCGGGTATCAAGTAATTTAAAGCTTCTATATGCAAATGCCGCTGCTAGTGATCAATTCCTGGCTGATTTTCAAATTGATTCAGATGGAGTGAGAGATAATGATTTGAAAATTAATTTATTGAATTGTTTAAAGTGGAAGACACCTTCGTTGAGGATCTTTTTGTCTCGAGGAGGAAAAAATTATATGATAAATATTATCTATTTTATTAACGATGGGCACTTTAATATATATGGAAATGACATTTCATTATTTATTTCTCAGGTCGAGGAGAAAGAGAAGGAATTACTGCTGTTAAATAAAAAAATTGAAGAACAACGTTCCTTTTATGAATATATATTAAACAATTTACCCTCAGATATTGCCGTGTTTAGCCCAGAACACAAATACCTCTTTTTGAATATACAAGCTATTCAAGATGATGAAATAAGAAGCTTTATGATCGGCAAAGATGATTTTGATTACTGCAATTTCAAAGGGGTTTCAACAGATTTAGCAAAAGTAAGAAGAGGGGTTTTTAACCAAGTGATGGAAAGTGGGGTTGAATTTGAATGGGAGGATGAAGCCAAGGATAAAGATGAAAATAGAAAGGTGGTTTTGCGAAAAATGAGTCCTGTTTTTAATGCTAACAATCAAATAAGTCATGTCGTAGGATATGGGATTGATATAACGGCGATTAAATTGTCGAAGGAGATTCTGCAGAAAAATATTCTTTTTCAATCGATACTCATGGATATGGCCACTAAATACATCAACCTTTCAGTTGATATGGTGGAGACAACTATTAATGATTCCTTGGCGCAATTAGGACGATTTGTTCGTGTTGATCGTGTCTATGTTTTTGCCTATGATTACAAGTCAAAAACAGCATCGAATACATACGAATGGTGTGCAGAAGGTATTAGCCCTCAAATAAATTCGCTCCAATTTATTCCATTTTCAGACATCCCATTTTGGATAGAGACCCATACCAAAGGAGAGGAAATCGTTGTTGAAGACGTGATTTCTTTGCCTGAAAGTACTTTTAAAACAATGCTGCTTAATCAGGAAATAAAGAGTTTAATTACCCTGCCACTGATGAAAGGTAATAAATGTTTTGGTTTTGTTGGATTCGATTCAGTGCTTGATTTCAGGTTGTTTTATGAAGATGAAAAAAACTTGCTTCGTATGTTTGGACAAATGCTGGTGAATGTAGAAATCCAGACCAATTATATCAAGCAAATAAATGAATCAACAAAGGAAATTCATAACATCAACACGGATTTGGAATTGATTGTAGCGGAAAAAACAAAAAGGAATATTGAATTGTCAAAATCGATTAGTGATCAAGAAAAGTTGGTGACTATTGGTGAAATAGCTTCTGGTATTGCACACGATTTAAATACGCCATTAGGTGCCATTAAAATTGGGGCTGAAAGTCTCCGCTATACTATTTCAGAGTTGTTTAATAATGTAGTACCCAAATGCTCTCCCGAACAAATACATTTTGCTTGTGAAAGGGCCTTCTTAAAACAAGGGGAACTTTTTGTTGGCGGTCTTCAACAAAGAAAAGAAATACGAGAGCTTGACGCATATTTAGCGGAAATGTTTCCTGAATTAAGTCATGAAACAAATGAAGTTGCCTCAATGATGGTAAAAAGTAGAATTGAACTTTCCGAAATTAGTATCATAAAAGAGATTATTGAATCGGATAATCGAAAAGATTTTCTTGCACTTATATATAATGTTCAGTTAAATAGAAATTTCATCGAAACAATTCTTTCTTCAAGTGAAAGAGCGGCAAAGGTTGTACAAGACATGCGTTCTTTTATTAAGGATCCAAAAAACCAACTTAAATTACCCGTTAATCTTAAGGATAATATTTCTACGGTTTTGAATATCTTTAATTATGAACTAAAAAGAAATGTGGATGTCCAATTGAATGTGCCTAATGACTTGACTATTATAGGTGTTGATATAAAGCTATTTCAATTGTGGTCGAACCTGATTAAAAATGCCATTGAATCGATGGATGAGCGAAAGGAGCGTGGAGAGCTAATTATTACTGCAAAAGAAAAAAATAATTCGATTCAGGTAAATGTTCAAAACAATGGCCCTGAAATACCTATTGAAATCCAGAAAAGTATTTTTGATAAATTTTTTACCACCAAATCAGAAAGGAATGGCTCCGGCTTGGGCTTAAGTATTGTGAAAAATGTGATTGAGGATCATAATGCCACTATCTCGGTGAGTTCTATACCAGGATCAACGGTTTTCAAGATTACTTTTAAACAAACAGAATAATTTAATTCTGAAGCGATAAGTTTTATATTTATAATTACTTTTGTGCCATGGATGAAATAAAATATGCGGTAGTTTGTGTGGATGATGATGCATTTATACTTCAAATGTTGGGCTTCCAATTGTCTAAAATTGTAGATCAAAAATATACGCTATTAGAATATTTTACGGATCCATTGATGGCATTAGAAAACATTGACGAACTAGTGAATGAAAAAATTGACATAATTTTTATTATTGTCGATTATCAAATGCCAAAAATGAACGGTGCCGAATTAATTCGCGCAATAAAAGTAAAGCACCCAACACTAAAATGTGTCATGCTTTCAGGACAAGCGAATCAAAATTCTATTGAGGCGTTAAACAAAGATAGATTGCTCGAATCTTTTATTGAAAAACCATGGGATGAAGACGTGCTATTTGATGCAATACGTCCTATTCTATCAGGATATAATTCCTAAGTTAATTTAATGAAATCGATATTACTCTTAGGTGCAGGATTGTCATCTTCTTCTCTAATTCGTTATCTTTTGAATGAGGCAACGACCTTTAATTGGTTTTTAAAAGTTGTTGATCAAAATCGAGCACTTGTTTTACAAAAATTAAATAATCACCCGCGTGGCGAAGCACTTTCTTTTGATGTGCTAGATGTCGCTGCTAGAAGAGCTGCGGTAAAGGATGCAGATTTAGTAATATCCATGTTACCAGCAAGGTTTCATCCTGAGGTAGCAAAGGATTGTATTGAATTAAAGACTCACCTCATAACTCCCTCTTATGTTTCTCCCGAAATGAAAGTATTGGCTGAAGATGCAATTGGTGCAGGAGTAATAATTATGAATGAAATTGGGGTTGACCCAGGAATTGATCACATGAGTGCGATGCAGATCATTCATAAAATACAGGACTTGGGAGCAGAAATGCTGAGCTTTAAATCATTTTGTGGTGGTTTAATTGCTCCTGAGTCAGACACTAATCCATGGCATTATAAATTTACATGGAGTCCAAGGAATGTTGTGTTGGCTGGACAAGGTGGCATCGCCGCTTTTATACAGAATAATGAGTATAAATACATTCCTTATTCACAGTTGTTTAAAAGAACGGAACGCTTCATTATTGGAGAGTACGGTGAATTTGAAGGGTATGCCAACCGAGACTCTTTAGCTTACAAGGAGACTTATGGCTTGAATAATGTCAAAACGATCTATCGTGGCACCTTAAGAAGACCTAATTTTTGTGATGGTTGGAATGTTTTTATTGAATTAGGAATGACTGATGATAGTTATAAATTGTTGTCCTCAGAAAAAATGACCCCTCGGAAGTTTGTAAATTCATTTTTACCCTATCATAAAACGCGTTCGGTTGAACATAAGTTTAAGGATTTTTTAGGGGAACACCGACTTTATCTTTATGCTCAATTTGAGTCTTTAGGTTTGTTTGACGATTCTGATGTAATAGGCGTGGAGGTCGCTTCTCCCGCCCAGCTTTTAGAAATGTTTTTGATAAAAAAAATATCGTTAAGTCCAGGGGATAAAGATATGATTGTTATGTACCATGAGTTTGAGTATCATTTAAACGGGAAAAATAAACGAATTATTTCTTCCATGATTAATATAGGTGAGGATGAAAGTCATACTTCAATGGCAAATACAGTAGGTTTGCCGGTAGCTATGATGGCGAAATTAATTTTGAACGGAGATTTCACTAAGCCAGGAATACATCTGCCTGTTGACAAAGAAGTCTATGAGCCAATTTTAAATGAATTAAAATCCTTTGGCATTTCCTTTCACGAAATCGAAAATGATTTGTAAATTCGTCCATATATTAAGACTATGCAAAACGAAGAAAATCAAATGAATATAGAACTGTCCGAGGAAATTGCCTTGGGTATTTATTCAAATTTAGCAATTATTACCCATTCGCCTGGCGAATTTGTGTGTGATTTTGTTCAGTTAATGCCCGGAATGCCTAAGGGTAAGGTTAGGTCAAGGGTCTTAATGACTCCTCAAAATGCAAAAAGATTTTTAATTGCATTAACGGAAAATGTTCAAAAGTTTGAACAGAATTTTGGGGTGATTGATGATCCTCAACAAGGATTTCCCCCGATCAATTTTGGGTCGCCCAACACGATGGCTTAGTATAAATTAAAAACCGACTATGGTATTATCGGTTTGTATCCCTGTCTACAATTCGGATGTAAAGGTATTGGTTCTTGCCATTTCTAAACAAATAGCAATAAATAATTTCCCTGTTGAAATTATTGTGTTGGATGATGCTTCTAGTCCTGATATTGAATTAATTAATCGTGATGCGCTAGCAGAAATAACTAATACGCGCTACTTTTCTCTTCCTGAAAATATTGGCAGGTCTGCGATCAGAAATCGATTTATTGATCTCGCTAATGGTGATTTTGTTTTGTTTATTGATGGCGATTCGCATGTCATAAGGGAAGATTTCATAGGTGACTATTTGCAAACGATACAACTCAATTCAGGCGACTTGATATTCGGAGGGAGTGTTTACCAAAATGAAAGGCCGCCCAGAGATAAATACCTGAGGTGGAAGTATAGCATCTGTCGTGAATCTAAATCTGCTGATGCTCGAACAAGGTCTCATTATGGATTTAAAACGAATAATTTTTGTGTTAAAAAGGCTGTTTTAGACGAGTATCCTTTCGATGAAAGAATCAAGGGCTACGGTCATGAAGATACGCTTTTTGGGTTTGTTCTTTTACAAAACAAGTTGAAAATAGTTCATATTGAAAACCCGGTGTTGAATACCTGCTTGGATACTAACAGCATATTTCTTGAAAAAACGAAACAAAGCATTCAAAATCTATGGTTTATACACGAGGAAATTCAGCCCAATATTAACTTCATTAACCATGTGCGTTTGTTGAAGACGTATTACAACGTTAAAAAATATCGCGCTATTCCTTTGCTTCGTTTTGTAAATTATTTCTTTGGGAGATTAAATGAGCGTCTTCTGAAATCAGGATGGTTTACATTGCGCATGTTTGATTTCTACAAGCTCACTATGCTAGTTAATTGGATCGATAGGAAGGATAAATTTCAAAAATAATTTCTTCTAGCTTTGATTTTTCATTTTCCCAATGTTCAATTTCCGCTGCTTTTTTGCAATTTGCTTGGTAGGAATTAAGTAGGGTCGGATTTTGCTGTAGGGCCCTAATAGCTGTTGCAATTTCTGAAGGAACCACCTCTTTTATTACAATGCCAATGTCGTATTTTAATACCAGTGATTTAATTTCTATCAAATCCATGCAAATAATGGGCGTCCCCGCTTGGATGTAATCAAATACTTTATTCGGCAAGGCAAACTGGTGATTTTTATTGGTGGCTTTATCAATCGCCAGCCCACAATTTGCCAAAGATGTAAATTTCATCAATTCATGATAGGGACGCTTACCATAAAAATGAACCCGATTTTCTAATTTTAAATTTTCCACCATTTTTTTTGCTTTTGGGATTACGTCTCCTCCCCCTACAATTAAAAGATGTACATTTTCCAATAAGAGCATTGCCTCAATAGCTTCCTCAAGTCCACGATCTATATTTAGTCCTGACCCTTGAATAATGACTGTAAATGAATCTTTCGGAATATTTTCCAGGCTGATTGTGTTGTTTGAATTAGTGGGTATTTGTTCAGGCACATTGCGAATAGAATTGAATTTCACCTTGTATGTTGCTTCAAATATTTTGGCTATGGATTCATTGACAGTAATGCAGTAGCTTAGTTTAGGGACAATGTATTTTTCAATTTTTGTCCAAACGGCTTTTTTAAAAGGGGCGTTTTGTAACTCTGGAACTTCTGTAAATAGTTCATGTGAATCATAGATAAGCGGTACTCGTTTTATTTTTGAAACAAGGTAATTCGGCAATAAAGTGTCAAGGTCATTTGCATATAAGAGATCTACTCGGCGGAATAGCAAGAAAAAAAACAGTCGCAAATTATAAAAGGAATAAAACAAAACCCCTTTTTTAAAAAACATCCGGAATCGTTTGCATTCATAAGACCTACTTATTTCGCTGCTCTGCTTCAATTTCCGGCCCACAAGTACTACACGAAACCCCAATGATTTCAATACGCTACAGGTTCGATTAACACGATTGTCTGTTACGAGATCATTTGTTACACTTACAATTACACTTTTCATCTTTCGTGGTAAAATTAAAAATAACTTTGCCTTTAATTTTCTTTAAACATAATTTTAAAAAAAAGATTGATATTACTTTGCGATAAAAAAAACTTTTGTACATTTGCAGTCCCAAATTTATGGGAATTGTGTTTAAAAGTTCTTTATTTTAATAATTTCATCATCCGCCGATGTAGCTCAGTTGGCCAGAGCAGCTGATTTGTAATCAGCTGGTCGGGGGTTCGAATCCCTCCATCGGCTCGTAATTGTTGGGGAGATACTCAAGCGGCCAACGAGGACAGACTGTAAATCTGTTGGTTCATACCTTCGCAGGTTCGAATCCTGCTCTCCCCACAAAGATGTTAATTGTTTAAAGCGGGAGTAGCTCAGTTGGTAGAGCGTCAGCCTTCCAAGCTGAATGTCGCGAGTTCGAACCTCGTCTCCCGCTCAACTGTGCCGGTGTAGCTCAGGGGTAGAGCGCTTCCTTGGTAAGGAAGAGGTCACGAGTTCAAATCTCGTCATTGGCTCTACAATTTTAAAAAGAAACAACGACAATTTTTGTCTTGTAATATAAAATAGGTTTAACTTAAATTATTAACCGTAACAATTATTTAAAAATGGCAAAAGAGAATTTTGATCGTTCCAAGCCGCACGTAAACATCGGAACAATTGGTCACGTTGACCACGGTAAAACAACTTTGACAGCTGCAATTTCTAGCGTATTAGCTAGTAAAGGTCTTGCTGCTGCTCGCGACTTTTCTTCAATTGATAACGCACCTGAAGAAAAAGAAAGAGGTATCACAATTAATACT
>CAMCQW010000012.1 GCA_945877045.1 Chryseobacterium gleum | reverse complement strand
AAATCCATTGTTTAAATCATGCATAATTCTCGCCGTATTTATGCACATGTATATTTCTTGTAATAGGATAGAAAATTTTGGAATTGAGTTATTTTTTAATCTTACCTCAGGAATTCCAAAAGCGAGTGGATTCGATATGCTTTCGAAGCAATTTTTACCTAAGGTTGTAAAGATGGTATCTTCGCAAAAAAGCGCTTTGTTATCACGAATTTTGTAAACAGCTTTTAACCAGTTAACTTCAAGTTTATCAAAACCAATCTTTTCAAGATAGTTGTCTTCGAAAATAAGTTCCAATTTCTCCTCATCAGAGAGTCCATCGTCTTTTAGTAATTCATAAATATTTTCGGGCTTACCTGAGCAAGCTGGTAATAGAACTAGTAATAATAGAAAGTAAATACAAATGCGCATAACTTATTCCTTGAATCTAAACTTTAATATTTTAAATTTACAAAAAAAAAATAACACTAATAACTTTTATATTTTGATTTCATTAGTTTACGGTATAATAGCACTTACCTGTTTAATTTCAATGCAAGCTATTAAGCAAGAATCATTAAAGGAAAAATTGATTTTTTCTCCTTATTTGATAAAGCACGAAAATCAATGGTATCGCTTGTTTACGCATAGTTGGATTCACGCTGATTGGCAACATTTATTTTTCAATATGGTTTCTCTCTATTATCTAGGTGAGTTTCTCTTAAATAAGTGGTTAATTGATTTCGGTGTATTAAAAGGAAATATTATTTTTTTGTTATTATATTTTGTGGGAGGGGTGGCAGCTACTGTACTACCGTATATAAAAAATAAGGACACCTATTCCTATAAAGCATTAGGTGCTTCAGGAGCAGTTTCTGCGGTTATCTTTGCTTTTATATTATGGAATCCGAATAAGCAATTAGGTTTACTTTTTATTCCATTTCCTATTCCAGCCTATATTTTTGGTCCATTATATTTATTAATTGAGTATTTTGCTATGAGAAATATCAAATCTGGTGTGGCACATGATGCGCATCTCGGAGGAGCATTGTTTGGTATTTTGTTTGTTTTATTCATAAATTTGGACAAAGGAAAAGAGTTTTTAAATTTATTCTTTTAAGTATGGTTTTATATGTAAATAATAATGGTACCATTTTCTCCAATGATGCGCCTACTATTCACGCGGGAAATCGCGGACACCTATACGGAGATGGGGTATTTGAGAGTATTCGCATTATGGCGGGTAAACCGATTAATATACAAAATCACGTCGCTCGAATGATCCAAGGGGCGAATGTATTGAAGATTAATACGCCTACTTATTATACGGCTGCTTTTTTCGAAGAGAAAATCCTTGAACTTATTGAAAAGTCAGGTATTAAAGAAGGAGGGAGGTGTCGCATGTCGATCGATCGTGCAACCGGCGGCGCATATCTTCCAGAATCCAATGATTCCACTTTTTACATTGAGGTTTATCCCTATAATGTATCACATTTTGAATTAAATGCTAGAGGATTAGAGGTAGATATTTATCGCGATATCAAATTACATAAAAATTTTCTCTCCAATTATAAAACTAAGACAGGGATTCCATATATTATGGCTTCAATTTGTGCCAATGACCTCGGCCTTGATGATTTATTTCTCACTAATGACAAAGGGAATATTTTAGAGTCTGGCAGTTTCAATATTTTTATTGTAAGCAATGGTGTTTTGTATACACCGGGATTAGAAGAGGGCTGCATTGCAGGTACAATGAGGATGCAAACAATAAACTTGGCCGTAAAAAATAATATTAAGATATACGAATGCTCGATACTTCCACAAAATTTATTGTCTGCTGACGAAGTGTTTTTTACCAATGCTATTCGAGGAATTAATTGGGTAGGAGCCTACCGAACTAAGCGTTATCAAAATAATATGTCGCGACGATTGGTTGTGTTATTAAATGCATTTTGGGAAAATGAATTAGGTATTTGATTACCATTCATATGCTCCATCTAAGAGCCATTTACTTTGCACGCGTAAAGTTTGTTCAATAACATCTCTAACACAACCTTTACCGCCTTCTTTTGGTGATACGTAAGAGCAAATCCTTGTAACATCTATGGAAGCGTCTTTTGGGCATGCAGAAATGCCCACAATTGATAACAAGGGAATGTCTGGTATGTCATCTCCCATGTATAAGGTATTTTCTTCCGAGATCTTATATTCATTTTTTAGTTTATTAAAAACGAGCAGTTTTGATTTGCTTTCCAGATAGACCATTGTTGCGCCAATATTTTCAAGGGTTTGTTTCATTTCTAGTGACGAACCGCCACTTATAAAAAAAACTTTATAACCATTTTTTACAGCATATTGCAAAGCATAGGAGTCTTTGGCATTTAAAGTTCGTAGGTATTTCCCATTGTCTAACAAGACATTACCATCGGTTAACACGCCATCTATATCAAAGATGAATGTGTTTATTTGATTCAATTTTATTTTATAATTTGTGACCATGCTTACTTAAAATACTTTTTGTTAGCGATTTGTAAAGCTTCTTTGTTTCTCCGTCTAATAATTCAAGGTGCTGATTAATGGTTTTTTTATCATTTCTTTTTGCTGGTCCACTTTGATTTTCGCTGGATTGATCAGCAAGAATAGTTTTAAATGTTTTTTCCATTAAAGGTTTAAGTAATGCTATGTCAATACCTCTATTTGTTGCCTCTGTAAAACCTGTGCAGGCAATATGATTAATAAAATTATTAAAAAATACTGCAATTAAATGGATGTTTTTTCTTTCAATCGAACGGGTGAATTCATGCTTGAAATGCATTTTTTTGCATAGCTGAATAAGGTAATTTGATACCATTTCATTCTTCGCCTCCAATAAAATAGGGCCTGAAAATGGTTCACTATAATTGGTTTTAGATAGTGTTTGTAATGGATAAAAAACGCCACAGTTCGGATGCGTGCTTTTCGCTAGATTTATCGCTCCAGAAGTAGATAGAACGATTGAATTTAGTGGGAGTTTACGAAGGATTTTTAAGACTTGATTATCAGTGACAGCTACAAAAATAACGGCTGCATTTATCGAATAAATTTCCGCTTCAAATGCACAATTAACCCTTTCGGATAAAGAATTACCTGAAAGCGTATTTCTACTGTGTATTTGGGTTAAGTTGAGTTTTCTTTTGACAAGATGTTCGGCTAAAAAATTCGCCATGTTCCCAGAGCCAATTATCGCAAAATCTATCGTTGTCGTATCAACCATTATTTACCATGACATTGTTTATACTTCTTACCACTACCACAAGGACAGGCATCATTTCGGTTAACTTTTACATCCGCAATGACGGGTTGTTTCTTTTCAGGAATAGGCATGGAATTTTGAACGGCTTGTCGGTACCCATCACTTCCTTTAAATTGCGGTGCCGCCGTAGAATTTGAATTACTTGTTTTTGAATTTCCGTAATTATTTTGCTTGTCTTCCTGGTTGGTGCTTTGCAAAGCTGTCTCGGCTGGAATATCTAACTTCATAAGTAACTCCACTGCTTCTTGATTTAAGCGATAAAGCATATTTTTGAATAATTCATAGGACTCTAATTTGTAAATTACCAATGGATCTTTTTGCTCGTAGGTAGCATTATTTACAGCGGATCTTAAATCATCCATCTCCCGTAAATGTTCCTTCCATTCATTATCAATAATTCCTAATATGACATTCTTCTCGAAAAATTTTGAAATTATAGCGCCATTTGTTTTGTAGGCATCTTCTAAATTGACAATCAATTGCAATTCTTTTTTGCCATCTGTGAGAGGGAATACAATATTTTTAAAACGATCTGACATGGTTTCATGCACATGCGTTATTTGTGGCATAGCTCGCTGACCAATTTTTTCACATTTTCTTTTATATTGGTTGGTCATGGCTAGATACACCGCGTGTATTATCTCCATTTTATCCATGGATCTGAATTCTTCCTGATTTACAGGAGATTCAATTCCTATTAATCGGATCAACTCAACTTGGAATTCTTGGAAATCAGAATTAGCTAGCTTTAAAACGGTTTCTTCACAAAGTTCATAAAACATATTGTCCACATCAATATCAAGTCGATCGCCAAATAGGGCATTCTTTCGTTTTTTGTAGATGGCTTTACGCTGCGTATTCATTACATCATCGTATTCAAGTAATCGTTTACGAACACCGAAATTATTTTCTTCTACTTTTTTCTGTGCACGTTCAATGGATTTTGAAACCATTCCATGGCTGATAACTTCTCCTTCTTTTAATCCCATTCTATCCATAAGTTTCGCGATTCGCTCCGAACCAAACTTACGCATGAGGTCATCTTCCAATGACTCAAAAAATTGAGAGGAGCCAGGATCTCCTTGTCTTCCTGCACGACCTCTTAACTGCCTGTCAACGCGTCTTGAATCATGTCGCTCCGTTCCAATAATTGCCAAACCTCCAGCTTCTTTGACATTTGGCCCCAATTTAATATCTGTTCCACGCCCCGCCATGTTAGTCGCAATGGTAACTGCTCCAGCTAAACCTGCATTGGCAATTATTTCCGCTTCTTTTTGGTGAAACTTGGCATTTAATACTTGATGTTTAACATTTTCTCTTTCAAGCATTCTGCTCAATCCTTCCGAAATCTCAACAGTTGTTGTTCCCACAAGAACAGGTCTTCCTTCAGCAACAAGTTTTTTAACTTCAATAATTACGGCATTAAATTTCTCCATGGCTGATTTGAAAACGAAATCATTGTCATCATTTCGAATCACCTTGGTATTTGGTGGCACCACGACGACATCAAGTTTATAAATATCAAAGAATTCTTTTGCCTCAGTTTCGGCCGTACCAGTCATTCCAGCTAATTTATGGTACATCCTGAAATAGTTCTGTAAGGTTACCGTCGCATACGTTTGAGTTGCAGCCTCAATTTTTACATTTTCTTTTGCTTCAATGGCTTGGTGTAAACCATCTGAATACCTTCTGCCATCAAGAATACGTCCAGTAGATTCATCTACAATTTTTACTTTACCGTCTAAAATAACGTATTCATTTTCTATTTCAAATAGGGTATAGGCCTTTAATAACTGATTGACAGAGTGAATTCGTTCCGATTTTATGGAATATTCTCTTACCAATTCATCTTTCTTGCTTAAAAAGGCATCGGTTTCTAATTTTAACAGTTGCAATTTGGCGATTTCTCCACCAATGTCTGGCATGATAAAAAATTCGCGGTCATCCGCTCCAGAAATCAAATCGATTCCTTTATTCGTTAATTCGATGGTGTTATTTTTCTCTTCGATTACAAAAAACAATTCTACATCAATCTTTTTCATTTGCTTACCTTGATCTTGCATGTAAAAGTTCTCCGTTTTTTGCAAATGAACTCTAATACCTGGCTCGGAAAGAAATTTAATGAGTGCTTTGTTTTTTGGCAAACCTCTGAAAGCACGAAGAAGAGCAATTCCTCCCTCTTCAAGCATTGTTTTTGCTTCATTTTTATCTTCAGGGGGATTCGATAAAACCGTTAATTTGGTTTTTGCTTCAATTAAGCATTGTTGAACAAATTCTTTTTGAGCACTAACTATTTTTTCAATTCTTGGTTTTAATCCTTGAAATTCTTGTTCATCGCCTTTCGGAGTTGGTCCGGATATAATTAACGGAGTTCTTGCATCGTCAATCAGTACACTGTCGACTTCATCAACAATGGCAAAATGATGTTTTCGTTGCACCAATTCATCAATGTGTCCTGCCATATTATCACGCAAATAATCAAATCCAAACTCATTATTTGTTCCGAAGGTGATATCTGCTTGATACGCTTTCCTTCTTTCCGCTGAATTGGGCGTATGTTTATCAATGCAATCAACACTTAAGCAATGAAATTGATACAAAGGCCCCATCCATTCTGAATCACGTTTTGCCAAATAGTCATTTACCGTAACGATATGAACGCCTTTTTTAGATAAAGCATTTAAATAAACAGGAAGTGTGGCGACAAGTGTTTTTCCTTCACCAGTTTGCATTTCAGCTATATTGCCTTTGTGTAATGCGGCACCTCCAATTAATTGCACATCATAATGGATCATGTTCCATTTTATTTTAGCGCCAGCTGCTGTCCACTCATTATGCCAAATTGCTTTCTCACCAGAAATGGTAATTCCGTCTTTTCTTGCAGCTAATTCATTATCAAAGTCTAGTGCTGTTACCTCAAGATTTCCATTTTCAACCCATCGTTGTGCCGTCTCTTTTACCACAGCAAAAGCTTCGGGAAGAATTTTCAATAATGTCTCTTCGATTTGCTCGTCAATTGTTTTCGATAGCTTATCAATTTTTTCAAACAATTCTTCTTTCTCATCTATGTCCGTTGTCGGATCGGCTGCTTTTATTTCCAAGGCCTTCATTTCATCTTCAAGGGACTGCTTTTCTTCAGAAATTAATTGTTGAAAAGCAAAGGTTTTTCCTCTTAATTCATCATCGCTTATTGATTTTAAGCTAAGTTGAAATTCGTTTGCTGCTAAACTAAACGGTTCGTAAAGTTTTTGATCTTTCGCATTCTTATCACCGAATATCTTTTTTAATAGGTTACCAATCATTGTTATTCTAATTTTATAGGTCCAAAGTTAATCATTAAACTTCAAATTATTAATTTACGCCCCTTGAAGAACTAAAAAATACAACTTGATTTTCAACAATTAATTTTCAAGTTCTATTTAAACTTATCTTTGTCGTATGCATCAAATTATTTTAATTATCGATTTCGGTTCTCAATATACGCAATTGATTGCACGTAGGATTAGGGAACTTAATGTCTATTGTGAAATTCTCCCCTGGGATAAAATACCCAAGGATCTTAAAGGGATTAAAGGAGTTATATTATCTGGAAGTCCATTTTCGGTTAGAAGTGAAAACGCTCCTAAGCCAGATTTATCCTTAATTAAAGGACAAATACCTTTATTGGGTGTTTGTTATGGCGCGCAATTATTAGCGCAAGAATATGGCGGAAAAGTGAATGCGTCAAATACAAGAGAATATGGCAGGGCTAATTTATCTGCTGTGGACGGAAACGCACGATTAATGCGTGGTATTCCTTTGAATTCACAAGTTTGGATGTCTCACGGCGATTCAATAAACGATGTTCCATCTAATTACAAGGTGGTCTGCAGTACTGCGGATGTCGAGGTGGCTGGATTTGAAATTGAAAACGAAAATACGTTTGGTGTTCAGTTTCATCCAGAGGTCTATCATTCTACTGACGGGACTCAACTATTAAAAAATTTCATATACGATGTTTGCGAGTGTGCAGCAGATTGGACTCCCAATGCCTTTATTGAAGAAAGCATTGAACGGTTAAGATTAAAAATTGGCAATGACCGCGTTATTTTAGGTTTGTCGGGTGGTGTCGATTCTTCGGTGGCAGCAGTTCTTCTTCATCGTGCTATCGGAAAAAATCTTCACTGTATTTTCGTTGATAATGGTTTGTTACGAAAAAACGAATACGAGGATGTTTTACTTTCTTATCAAGGAATGGGTTTAAATGTTAAAGGAGTAGAAGCTTCAGAACTTTTTTATTCTGCGCTTAAAGGTTTAACTGACCCAGAATTAAAAAGAAAAGCAATTGGAGGTGTCTTTGTAGATGTTTTTAATGAAGCTTCAAAGAAGGTTGAAAACGCTTTATGGTTAGGACAAGGAACCATTTATCCAGATGTGATAGAATCTGTCTCAGGAACGGGTGGACCTTCTCAAACAATTAAATCACATCACAATGTGGGCGGTTTACCCGATTATATGAAATTAAGTGTTGTCGAACCGCTTCGATTACTATTTAAAGATGAAGTAAGGAGAATTGGTAAAGCATTGGAAATTGACCCAAAAATTTTAGGTCGCCATCCCTTTCCAGGACCTGGATTAGGTATACGAATAATAGGGGAGGTGACGAAAGAAAAAGTGCGTATTTTGCAAGAGGTTGATGCGATCTTTATTAATGGTTTGAAAGATGCCAATTTATATGACGATGTTTGGCAGGCTGGTTGCATATTTTTACCTGTTCAATCCGTTGGTGTAATGGGAGATGAGAGAACCTATGAAAATGCGGTAGCATTGAGAGCGGTTAGTTCTACTGATGGTATGACAGCGGATTGGTGTCATTTGCCATATGAGATTTTAGCGACGATATCGAATAAAATAATTAATCAAGTGAAGGGCATAAATCGGGTGACCTATGATATTAGCTCTAAGCCTCCTGCGACTATTGAGTGGGAATAATTTACACCTATGAAAAAACATGTAGATCGTTTTTTATGTCTTGTTTTGCTATTTATAGTCCAGTTAACTTGGGCGCAATCCTTTTTTCCTTTAGTAGAATATAAGGGAAAAACCTGCCATGAAATTGAAGTTACTCAAGGTTTAACCTTGTTTTCAATTGTGCAGCAAACTGGATTCTCAGGGGAAGAAATCCTCAAAAATAATCCGGGTTGCCAAAATGATTTACAAATCGGTCTAAAAATATATATGCCTCTTGTGAGAAAAACACTCTCGCACAAGGTTAGCGAAAAAGAAACCCTATTCGCCATAGCAAAACGATATGCCGTGGCGGTGGATTCATTAATTTCATGGAATATTAATTCAGATAAAGGTATTCAAATAGGTCAAAGTCTGTTAGTTAAGAACGCGGCTGTTAGAATCGAGTTAATCAAACAATCGGAAGAAGAAGTCAAGATAAAAAGTCCGAAAGACACTATTCTATATCAACGAAATTTCGATTTTGATGATACTTTATTAATTCATATTGTGGAACAGGGAGAATCGCTGTATTCTCTTTCGAAGCGCTTTATGATTTCTCTTGATGAACTTAGAGCCGTGAACAAATTAAAGTCTAACCAGGTCAAAGTGGGTACTTCTTTAAAAATACCAATAAATAAAGAGCTCGATATTGTTTTAGGTCCAAAGTCAATCCCATCGAAAGTAGTACCACAATCTATCGTTGAAACTACGCCGAAGAAACAAGTGATAAGGGATCCTAAAATCGCCGTTTTTCTTCCATTTGCTGTTGATACTGTAAAATATCCATTGAATGGAACATCTAAAGCAGCTGTTGAATTTTATTTAGGAGCTTTATTAGGAATAAAAGACATGGAGGAAATCGGTGTTAGAGGAGAAGTTACCTTTTACGATTACTTAAGCGAAAGCACAAATTTCCCTGGCATACTTGAATCGTCAGAATTAGCAGAAATGGATTTAGTTTACGCCCCCTTTCACGTAGAGCCCGCAAAGTTGGTTTCTGATTTTTGCCAAGCGAATAAAATTAGAATTATATTCCCATTAAATCTAGCTGCCAACTTTCAACAAACAAATCCTTACGCTTTTCAATTATCCACATCAAAAGTTAATCTAGCAATTAATTTAGCACACGATTTATACGACCTACAAAATGGCGAACAATTAATTTTGGTAAGGTCTAAAATAAAAGCTGATTCCTTATTAGAAGAAGTCTTTATCAGTGCATATCAATCACTATCAAAAATTAAAGGCAAGGCCAAAATTATCAAAGCAACGAACGAGAATTATAAGAATTTTTCTAAGAATGGGGTGAAAACATGGTTGGTAAGTTTTCAATCAGAAAAGGATAAAATTATTCGAATGCTAACGTATACAAGTGAATTAAATAATGTTAAAGTTTTTGGACTTAAAGAATGGTTAGAGCACAAAGAAATAAGTTCCACCATAAGTAATGTTTTTAATTTTAATTACGAAAGTCCTACTTACTTCAACTACAAAAGTGAGGCTGTTATTTTATTACATAAAAGATACAGAGCTACTTACCAAGCTGATATTTCTAAAATGGTTTGCTTAGGTTATGATATGTTCACTTTAATTCCTAAAATTCTATTTTTAGATTATCCTATGCAAGAAGGTTCCATCAGTAAAGTCGTCTTTACACAAGAAAGCGCCACTTCGTTTACTGAAAACAAGGCAAGTTTCTTATTGAAATTTGAAGATTTCGAATCCTATAAATATTTCGATGAAGTCGAGTGAAATTAAAAAACAATTCCGCGATTTACAAGTATTAATTTGCTCTAAATTAGCGTTGTGGGATGGACATGTATCTTTCCAAGAAGATAAATGGGATAGGGTAGAAGGAGGTGGTGGCTACACTTCCACTATTGACAATGGGCGAATAATTGAAAAAGGAGGCGTTGCTTTTTCTGCTGTAGATGGTGAGGTTACTCAGTTGATGAAGGACCAGTTAAAGTTGGATGGTGACCATTTCTTTGCCACCGGTGTTTCCATTGTTCTCCATCCAAAACACCCCAGACACCCTATCATTCACATGAACATTCGTTATTTCGAAATTGATGAAGAGACCTATTGGTTTGGTGGAGGGATTGATCTAACGCCCCATTATATTAATGATGAATTAGCGGCAGTTTTTCATCAACGACTGAAAAATATTTGTGATAAGTACCAGGCTGATTTCTATTTAAAATTTAAGGATTGGGCAGATGATTATTTTTTTCTTCCCCATCGAAATGAAACAAGAGGCGTAGGAGGAATCTTTTTTGATCATTTATCAGAAAATAATTCAATTGGCAAGAGTGAATTATTTGCCTTGTGCATGGAATTAGGAACCGCATTTCCATCTATTTACATGGAGCAAGTGGATAGTTTTTCGCTTGAGGAAATTACACCACAAGAAAAAATATGGCAAAATATCAGGCGCTCTAGGTATGTGGAATTCAATCTTTTGCACGATCGCGGAACAAAATTCGGAATCTATAGCCAAGGACGTACGGAATCTATTTTGATGAGCATGCCCCCAGAGGCAAATTGGATCTATAATCACGTTCCTGTAATTAACTCTGAAGAGGATTTAACACTGAAAAAATTAATCAAAGGAAAACATTGGGTTTAACTCCTTTTTTATTAGTAGTTTTGACAAAATTATGTGTTACCTTTAGATTATCAAATACTCAAAATATGTTAAAATATATTTACATCTCTTTTTCATTTTTATTGGTCAATATTACCTACTCCCAATCGCCAGTAGCTAGTTTTTCTACCACGCCAGCTCCAGTTTTAGGATTAATTACTATTTGCCAAGGATCCACTATTAACTTTGTGAACACTTCTTCTCAAACATTGGCCGGTGCAACCTACTCGTGGAATTTTGGACTAGGAGCTACCCCGGCAACTGCTGTTGGTGCAGGTCCCCATTTGGTTACTTATAACACGGTAACTGCTCCAACTACTACGGCTACTTTAACCGTAAATAACAACAATGCTCTACCGACTTCTAACTTTGCAAGAAATATTGATGTTAATGTCTCTCCAATATCTAACATTACCCTATTAAGTAATGGCGCTGGATTTGGGACATCAGTTATAAGTGGTTTAACCTTCTTTAAAAAATGTGGCGCTATTGATTCATCGGTATTCCTGTTTAATTCTAGCTATAGCAATGCTACAGTTCAAACTTTTACTTGGGGAGATGGTTCATCTTCTACCCAAGTAAATATGGCAGGTAATCAAATTAGCCATAATTATCCAATGGGGCAATTTACATTAACACATACTGTAACAATCAATGGATGTTCAACTTCAAAAAATTATATTGTCTTCAATGGTAATTCACCGGTTATAACGGTTTCGGGTTCTGGTCAAACGACCTGTCTACCTTCTCCATATTCTATAGATATCTTATCCAATGGATCGCCAATTGATTACACAGTTTCTTTTTCAGATGGTTCACCTTCCACCGTTTTTACTACGGATAATGACACTACCATTTCACATATTTTCAATACCTCTTCATGTGGGATTGATTACGTATTTTCTCCAAGTTTTCCACCAATACAAAATTCTTTCTCCGCTACTATTGTTGCGCAGAATGCCTGTTCAAATGGATTACCAACAGTAATCACTGTGGGTCCAATAACAATTTCAACCGGAGCATCCGCTGCATTTAGTTATTCACCAGCCTCTCCTGTCTGTCAAGAGGATCCTGTTACTTTTGATAATCAATCAACGGGTGGTGAGAATATCAGTGGCACTGGTTGTGATTCAACGTATTCTTTCTATTGGCAAATAACTCAAATGGCAGGATACACCATATCAGCTGGAACCTTGGGTTCTAATAATGGATTTGTTGGAAACAATTATGATTTTAATCAATGGACGAGCGGTTCCGATAATTTAGAAGTTACTTTTAACGTACCAGGAACCTATAACATGTGGATCTACGCTGCCAATTTTTGTGGAGTTGATTCTACCATGCAAGTTGTGACTATCATTCCTTTCTCAAATGTCACTTTAGATGATTATTCTCAAACGATTTGTTCTGGGGATACCTCCGCTTTATTCACCATGACTTCAACTATTCCAAATTATGTAATTAATTGGGAAATTACGGATTCAACAAATGTAACAGGAATTACTAACCTTACAGGTTCAGGCCTCAGTCCACTTGGATTTAACCCCTTGGTTTTATATAACAACACCGATCAAGTGGGAACAGTTGAAATCACCTCAAATGTGAGTTGTACAAATTCTCCTGCGGTGATACATACGATTACAGTTAACCCGCAAGGGAATATCAATGTTGACCCTATTCAACAATTTATTTGTAGTGGTGATACTACTGATTTTAGCATTTCCTCGAATTTAAACAACGCTACGTTTAGTTGGACAACAACTGCTCCTGGAACTATTGTTGGTGAATCCGCTGGAGCGGGAACGAGTATTGAACAAGTATTAACGAATACAGGAACAACAATAGATACCGTATTTTACACAATTGTTGTTGGTAATGTTGCTTGTCCTGGACCTGATGTAGTTGTTTCAGTTGCCGTTCAGCCTCAAATAACAATTTCTGTTAACCCAGACTTTACGGTTTGCGCTGGCGAATCGATTAATCCAAATAACTATATTTCAACTCCTGCAGGCGCAACTATTACATGGTCAAATTCCAATACAAACATTGGTATCGGTGCATCAGGCAATGGAGATTTACCGACATGGAATGCTGGTGCCAATTCAACTGGATCGACTATATCGGGAACAATTACCGTATCGGCTAGCTTGAATGGTTGTCCAGGTGTTCAAGATGTATTCATTGTCAACGTACTTTCAGCTCCTGATTTCACGTACACGACTTCTCCAGCTTCTGGATTGGATTGTATTACTAATACAGGAGTTATCCTTGGTGTAAGTAACCCAGCGAATAGCACGGTTAGTTGGACGGGGCCATCAATTGTTTCGGGTGCTAACACACTTTCGCCAGTTGTGAATGCTCCAGGACAGTATATTGTTACGCTTACGGACAATGTTAATGGATGTATAACAACTGATACAGTTCAAATTGATCCTCCAACACTTATTAATATTACCTCTGTAGCACCAAACAATGTTTCTTGTTTCAATGGATCAAACGGAAGTATTGCTATCAACACAGATAATGGAAATGGGTCAAATCTTCAATATGATTGGGTGCCTCAATTAACCAATTCTGCCACTGTTAACGGTTTATCTATCGGAACCTATACAGTTGTTGTTACCAATGAAGATGGTTGTCAGGATGACACAACAGTTACGATTACGCAACCTGGTGAACTTGTTATTATGCAGCAAGATTCAATTGGTTCTGAATGCGGAGAAGCAAATGGTAGTCTTTCTGTTTACGCTACTGGAGGACAGGGTTCGTATCAGTATGAATGGAATAATGGTCAAAATAGTAATGTAATAATTAATATCGATGAGGGTACTTATGTTGTAACTGTTACTGATGGGGCAGGATGTACTCAAACAGCAACCTTTGGTTTAGGCTGTACGCCATTAATTCCAATAGAAGTTAATCAATTCATTTCGCCAAATGGGGATGGAAAAAATGATGTTTGGATAATTGATAGTTTACAGTATTATCCATTGAATAAAGTTATGGTTTACAATCGTTGGGGAAGCTTGGTTTTTGAGGCAGAGCCTTATCAAAATGATTGGAATGGTCATTTTAAAGGAACCGCACCCAATTCATTGCCTGCTTCCACTTACTTCTACGTAATAGATACCATGAAGAAATCACAAGATCCATATACTGGATACATAGAAATTCAACCTTAAGCGAAAATGAGGACGATCAATTTAATAGCAATTATTTGCCTGACGAGTATGTCGGCATTTGCACAGCAAGATGCTCAAGCATCCATGTACTTTTTTAACCCACTTCAATTTAATCCTGCTTATGCAGGAAGTAGGGGTGCGCTCAATATTACAGGCGTTACGCGAGCTCAATGGGTAGGATGGGATGGTGCTCCTCGCACCCAATTCTTATCTATTCATGCACCAATTGCAAGGAAAAACATTGGCTTAGGTGGAAACCTAAGTTATGATCAAATTGGAAAACGTTCTGGAGTGAATGCGATGGGAACTTTTGCCTATCACATGCAATTAAATAATAAGGGGATGAAATTATCCTTAGGAGCTTCTGCAGGCATTCAGCAAAATCAATTTAATTTTTCAGGGCTTAATGTTTCTGACCCTACAGACCCTAATTATTTACAGTCGAACTCTACTTTGAAAGCTAATTTTGGATTTGGTGCGTATTTATATGCGAATAAATTCTATGCTGGAATTTCTGTTCCACAATTAGTTAAGAGATCCATTGATAATAACAGTGGTAATTCGTTTGCTCAACGACATCTTTATGCCATGGCTGGATATGTTTTTAAAGTAAACAGCGTGGTTGATATAAAGCCTTCGGTTTTACTTAAATATACGGCAAATGGACCTTTAGTAGCCGATTTAAATGTATCAGCACATTTGTATGATAAGTTTTGGTTTGGTGGAATGTTCCGATTTTATGATGCGGTAGGGTTCAATGCTTCTTACCAAGTAAAAGATTTTTGCATGATCGGATATGCTTATGATTTTCCGATTAATGGGAAATTAATAAACCAATGGGGAAGTCATGAGTTTGTACTTTCTTTTGATATACGTTCAAAAAACAATGCATTTTTAAGTCCAAGATATTTTTAATATGAGAATTTTATATACACTTTTATACATAACTATTGTTTCATCTTTGGGATGGACGCAAAGTTATAAGGCAGATTACGCTAGAAAATTGTCCAAGGAATTACAATTTGTTGATGCCTTGCCAATTTGGGAAGAACTATCTCGTTCTTTTATTAGCAAAAAGAAAAAAAGAAAACAAGTTGGCGATTATTCGTTTTTAAGAATGACTGTTCAAGCTGCTACTTTATCTGAAGGGTACGTTAAAGCCTTATATTGGAGTCAACAATTGGTCAATAAAAAACAAGCAAATGAACAAGATTGGATCAATATGATTGAACTAATTTGCTTGAATAAAAAATACATTCGTTTATCCAATGTAATAGATTCTGCCTCGGTTTCATTTCCTAATAGCATGGAAATTAAAAGTTGGAAGAATAATTTGCCAATGATAAATTCGCGCATTAATAGCACTTCGGATTATACGCTTTCTTTATATAAAAAAGCAAATAAAGGAGAAGATTACGCAGCATTTCCATACAAAAAAGGAATCTTGTTTGCTTCAAACGAATACGATCATGGTTTTGTAAATCGCACGTATAATAGAACGAATCAAAACTTTACAGACATTGCTTTTTATGACCCAAATGCATCCACTGAAAAAGCGAAGTTTTATCAAAAAGCTTTTTGGATAGATTTATTTTATAAAAATCAATGGAGAGATATTAAAAGGACAAAATCCCACGATGGCCCTATTTCTTTTAATCAAGATTATACCATGGCATTTATTACTACCAATGA
>CAMCQW010000011.1 GCA_945877045.1 Chryseobacterium gleum | reverse complement strand
ATATGTAGCTTCATTTCTACTAATTTGTTTTCGTGTTGATCATCTTTATCTAATTTCAAGTAAACTTCACAACTGGTAATGTTCTGAGAAAACAAGGATAATTTCTCAATCTTCAAATCTAAATAACTTAGAAGGTCTTTGTCTGCTTTGAAATGAATGGTGCTAATTTGTTTTTGCATAACTAAATTTTTATTTACCTCTTGGGTGGGCTTGTGAATATACTTTTGTTAATTGCGCGAATGAGTTATGGGTATAGATTTGAGTCGCGGCAAGATTAGCATGCCCCAATAAATCTTTTAGAGTTTCTAATCCAGCTCCTCGGTTGAGCATATGCGTTGCGAATGTATGGCGCAGAACATGGGGGCTTTTTTTATCCAATTGAGTTGTAGAACCAAGGTATTTAGTGATTCGTCGATAAACAAATGCTGGATATAGGAAGTTTCCATTTTCTAGTACAAACAAGGTGGTAGTGGCTCCGCAAGTAAGGTCTCTCACTTTTCTATATGCTGTAATTTTTTTAAACAAAGCAGCGGTAATTGGAATGATCCTTTCTTTATTGCGCTTACCAAGTACTTTGATGGAGTCATTGGTGACATTGCTATCCCGCAAATGGATTAACTCGCTCAAACGAATACCGGTCTGATAGAAAACCTCCACCATTAAGGCATCTCTCAATCCATTAAAGTCATCTGAAAAATAGTCGCTAATATTTGTTTCTTTTAAATCCGATTCTTTTGCAAAAGAGGGTAAGCGTTTCTCACTTTTGGGCCCTCGCAATTTTAAAAGAGGATTTGTACTCGCTAAGCCTTCTTTTCGCAGCCATTTGTAGAAGGTTCGAAGGCTAGCCAACTTTCTATTTACGCTCTTGTTAGCGCAGCCATTCTCGATTAATTCAACAATCCAAGATCGAATGAATGCGGGCCTTAGGCTAGAAAAATCTGAAATTTCTAGTAACTCAGCAAATGTGATAAATTGTGAAAGGTCATTTTTGTAGGCGATTACCGTATGCTCGGAATACCGTTTTTCAAATTGTAAATAGGAGATGAATTTATCGAGCATAA
The DNA here is from genome assembly GCA_945877045.1 of Chryseobacterium gleum. GTDB lineage: Bacteria > Bacteroidota > Bacteroidia > Flavobacteriales_D > Crocinitomicaceae > UBA952. Next base: position 14,737 of record CAMCQW010000011.1, on the reverse strand, counting down.
AAAAAGGAGCTTACGCTCCTTCAACGACTATACTATGATTTGGTTACATTTGTTCTGATAGCATTCTTTGCTTATATGCCGCACGAATTACCTCTTGACGACGAGCAATAGAAGGCTTTTGGAATTCTTTACGAGCTCTTAATTGTTTCATCATGTTCGTTTTTTCGTACTTTTTCTTGTACTTCTTTAACGCTCTCTCAATGTTTTCGCCTTCTTTGATTGGAATAATTAACATAACTAACTTTTAATTAAAATAAACTTTGGGTGGCAAAGATAAACCAAATTCAATAATAAGCAAGAATTATTTTAAAATTTCTCTTGAAATTACAATCTTTTGAATTTCTGATGTTCCTTCGCCAATGGTCATTAATTTTGCGTCCCGTAAAAATTTTTCAGCGGGGTATTCTTTAGTATAGCCATAGCCTCCCATAATCTGAACGGCTTCATTTCCACACTTAACCGCGACTTCTGAAGCAAAGTATTTTGCAAAGGCCCCTTCTTTGGTTAAAGGCATTTTATTGTCTTTTAAGTAAGCTGCTTGAAAGGTAAGTAATTCTGCCGCTTCAATTTGCGTAAGCATATCCGCTAATTTAAATGCGATCGCTTGAAAATGGGCGATAGGCTGACCAAATTGTTGACGCTCTTTTGCATATTTCACGGATGCTTCATAAGCACCGCGAGCAATCCCACAACTTAAGGAAGCAATTGATATTCTTCCTCCATCCAAGACTTGCATCGCTTGTTTAAATCCTTCGCCAACTTCTCCGATAACATTTTCCTCGGGTAATCGAACATTGTCAAATATTAATTCCGCTGTTTCACTTGCGCGTACGCCAAGCTTATCTTTTATTTTGACAGCCGAAAAACCCGGGGTCCCTTTTTCAATAATAAATGCTGTTATGCCTTTACTATCTAAAAGTTCTCCTGTTCTAATTAAAACAACCGATATATCACCTGATAATCCATGTGTTATCCAGTTTTTCGTTCCATTTATCACCCATTCCTTTCCGTCCTTTACTGCTGTTGTTTCCATTCTCATGGCATCGGAACCTGTATTTGCCTCTGTTAAACCCCAGGCGCCAATGTGCTCTCCTGTAGCTAATTTCGGCAAGTATTTTTCTTTTTGTTCCTTTGTTCCATGATAATAAATGTGGCCAGTGCAAAGGGAATTGTGTGCAGCAACACTTAATCCAATACCCCCACACACTTTTCCAATTTCCATTAACGCGGTCGCATATTCATTGTACGAAAATCCAGCACCACTGTATTCTTCCGGAATAAAAATCCCGAGTAAACCAAGTTCTCCTAGTTTTTTTAGTGTATCAACAGGGAAAATTTCATCGTCATCCCACTTTCTCATAAATGGACGGATTTCTTTTTCGGAAAAGTCACGCACCATTTGTGCAATCATTTCTTGATTTTCGTTCTTTTCAAAATTCATTCTAGCAGATTAATAGGTAATTAAATTAGAGATTGAGTTGGAGTGATTTTCTAGTTTATAACGCCCATTTAAAAAACTTAGGCAAACAAGAAAACTAAAACCAGCAACTTCCCCACCACATTTCTTAATTAGTTCTGCTGCAGCTGCGGCAGAGCCTCCAGTCGCCAACAGATCGTCGTGGATGAGTACGCGATCGCCTACTTTTAAAGAATCATTGTGCATTTCTATTACTGCACAGCCATATTCCAGCTCGTAGGCATATGAAATTTTATCGTAGGGTAACTTCCCAGCTTTTCGTATTAAAATGAAAGGAAGGCCTAATCGAATTGCCAATGGATAACCAAATAGAAATCCGCGGCTTTCAATGCCAGCGATTGCATCTAAATTTTTATCTGAATAATAGGCAGCAAGATGGTCAAGTACTTCGCCAGACAAAACTGGGTTTAACATGATGGGGCTAATGTCTTTGAAAAGTATGCCTGGCTTAGGAAAGTTCTCGACGTCACGGATTGATTCTCGTAGTTTTTTTTCAATACTCATGTTACAAAGATAAGTAAGGAAGTAGTTTCTCGAAAGTTTCTTCGTTAATTAAATGTGATTGTTTAAGTTCGTTTAATGATCGGAACCCGTTTTTTTGGAATCTCATTTTAATAATTGAGTTGGCTTGGCTCCAATTAAGATAGGGGTGCGCATTAAGTTCTTCCACTGTGGCGTCATTAATATTCAATAGTCGAATTTCTGAAGGATTAATCTGAATATGTGGAATTATTTTTTCGAATGACTCACTGCTCATTTTAAAAATTTCCATGAGTTGACTTTTACGCACATAGCCACCTAATTCACCTTTGTATTTTAAGATCGCCTTTGCGTAATAAGCACCCAATCCTTTTATGGCTAATAAATCACTTTCACTAGCCGTGTTTAGATTAATTTCATAGAGAACAGCTACTTTTTTTTCTTCATTACTATTTTTATAGCTTGGTTTAATCGGGTAGAAGGTAGAGTCTTTAATTAGCTTGAATAATTGTTCAGGAATCACAAATATTTTCTTTAAATCGTCATTGGAGTAGAGGCCTTTTTGTGTAAACTTCATAACTACATTTACTTGTTTTTCAGAAAGCCCAAGTTTCAACCAATCTATTTTTTCATAGTTGTTAGGATCAAATCGCAGTGGAGGGACTTTATATCTTCTTTTACTTTTAGCGTACGATCTTTTTTGATAATATTCCTTCCTGCGTTTTTCGAAATCCGCAATCTTAGACTTAGAAACACTTATTTTTAAAGGTTTATCAAAAGACCGGACAATTCTAGGCAGGAAAATTAACGTCAAACAAATTAAAAAGAATAAGATAACACCTTTACGATTTCTGGGAGAAACATAGAAAGGATTATCAGTATTCATTGAATTAGTAAACGACTATTCAACGAATTATTCTAAGAAAAAAAAATTAGTTATCCGATTCTTTTCTTAATTTGCTATGATGTTTACTATAGCCAAAATAAATTAGGAGTCCAGAAATCATCCAAATACCTGCTACTGTTAAGGTAGTTAAGTCTAATGCAACAATCATAGCCAAACAAACTAGTATTCCTAAAATAGGAACTAAAGGAACTAATGGCGTTTTAAAAGGTCTTTCCAAATCTGGAAAGTTTTTGCGCATCATGATGATGCCAGCACAAACAATCACAAAGGCAAATAAAGTACCAAAAGAGGTGAGGTTTCCTGCAACACTACCCGGTATAAATGCGGCAAAACTCCCTACCATTATTAATAATACTACGTTAGATTTATAGGGCGTTTTGAATTTTGGATGTAAAACAGAAAACAGTTTTGGGAGTAATCCGTCGTTTGACATGGAGTAAAATACACGCGTTTGTCCCATTAACATGACTAATATCACCGAGGAGAACCCAGCTAATATGGCAATATTAACACTTGTTCCTAACCATTCATAGCCGGCCATTTTTTTAATAGCATAGGTAACGGATGCTTCTCCACCTGCACCGCCCGCACCAAATTCTTTCCAATTTGCAATGCCGGTCAATACATGGGCAAACAAAATATAAAGAATTGTACATATAATTAATGAACCTAAGATGCCAATTGGCATATCTCTTTTGGGATTTTTTGCTTCTTGTGCTGCTGTAGATACAGCATCAAAACCAATAAAGGCGAAGAAGACAATTGCTGCGCCGCCGAGAACTCCGCCCCAACCCCATTTAAAAATGCCTTCATGTCCGATGGTGCTTTCTGGAATTAAATAAGGCGTATGGTTTTCGGGCTTAATATAGTTCCACCCAACAATAATAAAAATCAAAACGATAGCCACCTTAATAAAGACCATAATACCATTAATAAAAGCAGATTCCTGTGTGCCTTTAATCAATAATAAAGTAAGTATCGCCAAAATCGAAAGTGCAGGTAAATTCATTATACCATTTATAGTTGCCTTACCAATTACCTTATGTTCAAATGGCGAGTGACACCATTCATAGGGAATGGCTCCGCCCAAGAGATTATTCAGGTATTCACTCCAAGCAATGGAAACCGTAGCGGCACCCAAAGCATATTCCATGACTAAAGACCAGCCAATTATCCAAGCTACTATTTCACCTAAAGTTGCATAAGAATAGGTGTATGCGCTTCCCGCAATTGGTATGGTGGATGCGAATTCCGCATAGCATAATCCCGCAAAAGCACAGCCAATAGCGGCAACAGCAAAGGATAATGTTACCCCAGATCCAGCTGCTTCTGCGGCTGCTCTTCCAGTATTAACAAATAGTCCAGCACCTATTATTGCACCAACGCCTAAGGCTATAAGCGACCACATTCCCAGTGTCTTTTTTAATCCATGTTCATTAGCTTGCGCTTCTTGTAATAAATGTGGGATTGATTTTTTATTGAATAATTTTTTCATAAAAGTGTATTTTTTTTACTATTGCATCTTTTTTATAAGTGCCTAAAGATATTATATTTTTTGTATTATTAATCTAAAAGTGCAAGTGTTTCTTCCAATGATTTTGGATTATATCCGATTTCAGTCTTCGATTTTGTTAAAATTAATCCTGTTTTAGGTGGTCTTTTTGCCGCTTGATTTAAGGTACTGCTATTAGTTTTTTTAATTAAGGTTGGATCGCAGCCATAAAAGCGGGCGATTCGTAAAACTATTTCATAAATGGAAAGGGTCTCTGGCCCGCAAGCATTAAAAACCCCCACTTTTCCTGATAGACAAAGTTGGATACAGGCCCATGCCAAATCATCGGCCCATGTGGGCGCCCGAAATTGGTCGTCAACAACAGAAATCTCTTGCTTTGCTAATAAAGCGTCACGTGCCCATATTATTAAATTCGACCGTGAAAGTTGATGGCCTTGTCCGTATACAATGATTGTTCTTACAATTGACCAATTTTTGTTTGCTGATTCGTTAAGCAATTGCTCTGCCTGCCATTTTGAAGTGGCATAATGACTTAATGGATTAGGCACATCCGTTTCCGTATAAGGCCCATTTTCGCCATCGAAAACAAAATCAGTTGAAAGTAATTGAAAATGAGCATTTATCTTATTCGCTTCGTTGAACAAGAGTGCTGTTGCTTTAACATTTAAGGCATAACACATTTCAGAATTTAATTCACAATAATCTACATTGGTTAATGCGGCTGTATGGATTATGTGGGTGGGTTTTACTTTATGGAAAACAGCTGTGATTTCTTCTTGGGATAGAATGTCAAGGGAAAGATATTGGTTTGCAGGACAAGCGGGATTTCTATTTTCGCCTTTTGAACTTGCAATAAATTCTACGCCTGAATTTAGTAGTTGTCTCACAATTTTTTGGCCCAATAAGCCATTACTTCCAGTTATTAGAATGATCATATTTCCCAAATTGATGTTTTTCTTTTTCGTTGGAACTTAAAATAATGCTTATGATCTAGTATCCAAGCCAATACTAAATATAGTAAGATGGATGAACCGAAAGTTAAAAAAGAAAAATAAATAAAGCCTAAGCGGACTTTGTACGTGCTAATTCCAATTTTTCGAGCAATCCAACCACAGACACCATAAGACTGCATTTCAAAGAAAAAAGTTATTTTTTGAATTAAGCGCTTCATTTTTTCATAATATTTTTACCGACTTCACAGCTGGCACATTTTTTCAGTAAGCAAAATTGCTGATAAATTTCTAAACTAGCCTGGCTTTCGTAAGCGTTTTTTAAGTTAATCCCAATCTTATTCCATTTCCGTGTGATTGTATTGTTCTCAGCAGTTAATTTGCTATAGGCTCTTATAATGGTGTTTATTTCTATTTTCTGTGAATTGCTAATTGAATACCTATATAGAAAAGGAAGCAAGGCATTAAGGATTAAATTTTCAATCATAAAAGAAGAGAGTGTGCTCTTTAGTTTGTTTCTTAATCGCGTAATCGATTCTTCGATTTGAATCGAATTTTTCCATAGATGAATTTCGTCTTCGATTTTATACAGTTCTGTAAATATACGCCATTCATTAAGTCGCTTTTGCGCATTACTTTGTGGCCGATGTCCTTTGCTTACATATCTTTCATTGTAAAATGAATCTTCAATAAAAGTTTTGCTAATAACCCCGGACGTTTTTTGAAAATGGGCTTCATCGTCTTTGTTATACCTTCTTTCTTTCTCCAATAGGCCCTCAAAAACATCCCCGTTACTTTTGCCTCCAAAGACGCGTGCGACTAGGCGATTAAATATTTCAAGGGTAGGATAATCCTTAGAAGGTAAAGATTTCCGGTTTATTCGGTTTTGAAATGCTATATTTTGCTGTATACGATAGTCAGAAAGATAGTCAGGATTCAATTTCTTTGCGCAGAATATGGCTACTTTATTTTTATAATAGTTTAGGTAAGAATGATAATGCGAATTGCTTATTAAATGACAAATTTCAACGGTAGGTAATAAAACACCATTTTGCTTTACGGGTTTATTATCATTGTAAACAAGGTGAAGAATAACATTGTTGTAGTTCACGTCTCTGTGGTGCTGGTGCTGGTACCAATCAGATGAATCCACATGGATTTCTACATGGCCATACCAGACTAATTCATTTATTTTAATACTCGCCATTAAGAAATCTGGACCTGATTGGTTTTCATTATGAACACCAACGTTTAAAACGGCTATTTCTTCTCCACTTTTTAACTTCAGCGGATGAACTAGCAGTAATTTATTTTTCCATAAATAGTGAATGTACGCTTCCTTAATTACAGCTTTCATGTGCAACTAAAGATACAAAAAAAAAGCTTTCCTAAGAACGCTTTTTAATAATTATCGAGGCAATGGATCAGTATATATTTTCCAATTTGGGTCTGCCGGTGCTGCCGTTAATGGATTGAAATTCTCACTTGTAATTTTAACCTCTGTTCGACGGTTAATTTGGTGTAATTTCTCAAATTTATCCTTGTCTGTTACTTTAAACTGGTTTATATACTCCTCAGTTAAGATTTGTTCTTTACCAGTTTCGTCTATCCATTTTGCAGGAGAACCTTCCCCTTTTCCAGCAGGCTTGATCCTACGAGGATCTATACCAACCTGATCAACTAAATAAACATAAACAGCTTTTGCACGATTTTCAGATAAAGCTTGGTTATGCTTTTCTGTATCCCTCGCATCTGTATGAGAATATAAATCAATTGTAATGTCAGGGTAATTGGTAAGTAAGCTATCTAAAAACTTTAATGAGTCAGTTGATTTGATCGTGTTATCATCAACAAAAGTCCATTTGTCTAAATAATACCTAATCTCCGGTGTGCGAAGTTCATATTTAGGTAAAAGAGGAATTTCTAAGAAAAAACTTTGGTTTTTGTCTAAGCCAACTGTAGTACATTTTGCCCCTTTATTGTTTGCAAAGTACTTGTCTTTTGATGCAATGATAGAATAACTAACCTCTCCATTGATGTATCGTGAACCATCTTGTTTCTTTTCCCACTTTATTGTGGATCCTTTCTCGTTGGTCAATCCTTCCCATACACTTCCGTCAGATCCGTTTACAACAACCTTCGCATCTGAAAGCTTTTTAACTTTTTTACCTGCTTCGTAAACCACTACACGCAAATCAAATAGAACAGGAGGTATTGAAAAACTCCAAATATCAGGAGTGTATTCTTTATTGGCACCTATCTTTCTTTCTGATGTAAAATAACCCTTTGTCCCATCAAAATCTGCCATGGCATAGTCATTTGAAGTTGAATTGATTGGGTGCATCATGTTCGTAGGGTTCTCCCATCTTGCAGGCTTTTCTTTTGTGTTTTCTTCGTTGGTACGAGAAGCATAAAATATATCGAGTCCACCAATTCCCGGATGACCGTCACTTGCAAAGTATAACTTTCCATTAGGTCCCATAGATGGGAAAAGTTCGTTCCCTGTTGTATTAATTAATTTACCCATGTTTTTTGGAATCGAATCCCAATTTTTATTCTTTTTATCATACATAACGTACCATAAATCTCTCCCACCCATTCCACCTGGCATATCACTTGCAAAAATTAACATCAACCCATCATCAGTTATACATGGATGTCCAACCGAAATGGTATCGCTATTTTTTAATTTTATCTTCATTACATTTTCCCATTCATCTCCGGTTTTGTCAGCCATCCAAATATCACAACCTAGATTTTGCTTTGCTACCGATGGACATCTTGTAAAATATATTGTTTTCTTTTTAGAATCCATGCATGCAGTGCCTTCATTATCTGAAGTGTTGATCAATTGATTATTGTCTAAACTTTTCATGTTGATTATGGCACCTTTTGCATCGTATTCCGCCGTCCATAAATCCATGAATTTTTCACCTGTGATAGGATCTCTTGCAGTGGTTGTTAAATCTTCTCTGCCTGTCCCAAAAATAATAACAGCCCCTTTTTTGTCCATGTATGACGGTGCCATATCGAATTCTTTTCTATTAAGTTTTGCTTCACTTTTGATAATGAACCTAGATTCTTCGGCATCAAAATCTCTGTACATTTCACAAGCTTTAATTGAAGCAGTAGCATCGTGTGAATTATCACTGGCTGATTTACGTTTTTGATATTCTTTATAACTTTTAATAGCATCATCGAATTTACCCATCATTCGTTGCATTTCTCCTTGCCAAAAATAAAGTGCGGGTTGTATTTCGTAATACTTCAATTCTATTGAGCTGCCATACCATTCATTTGCTTTGTCGAATTGATCCATGCTTCTATAACATTCAGCTACCCTGTAGGCCATATCCCCCTTTTGAGTGATGCTTTTTCCTTTGACACCCAATTTTCTATAGGCTTCTTGTAATTTAGGCAATGCTTCAAAATACCTTCCACCATCAAAGGATTTTATAGCTTCAGAAATATATTTTGGAACAGTAGTCTGCGCATTCATTACATTGAAACAAGCAATATTGAAACAAATGATTAAAATTAAATTTTTCATAAAATCAATTTAGTAAGCGGTTAAGTTTTACTTAGCCAAGCAAAAATAAAAAAAAAAAATTAATTTTCTATTGTATATTTCTCCCAACGTTCAATTAATGTTTCCATTCCATCATTTAAAGAGGAAGAAAAACTCATTTTTGTCTTTTTTCTTGGGTGTATAAAGCCCAGTGTTTTGGCATGAAGCGCTTGGCCTGGCAGCAATTCAAAACAGTCATCTATAAATTTTTTATAGCTCAAATTATTTGGGCCTCGGATTATTTTATTACCGCCATATTCAGGATCATTGAATAAAGGATGCCCTATTGACTGTAAATGTACCCTTATTTGATGTGTTCGCCCTGTTTCAAGGCGACATTCAAGTAAGGTTACCCATCCATAATTTTTTAAAACAGAATAATGCGTAACGGCATGTTTTCCAACATCTCCTTCTGGAAAAACAGCCATAATTTTTCTGTTTTTTATGGAACGCCCAACATTTTTATCAACAGTCCCTGCTTCTTTAACATCCCCCCAAACCAATGCCCAATAGGTTCTTTCGGTTGTTTTATCGTAAAATTGTTTCGCCAAATGCGTTAGGGCATCTTCTGTTTTTGCTACCAATAAAACGCCGGATGTATTCTTATCTATTCTGTGCACAAGTCCAGGCCTTCCGTAATAGTTTTTTGGCATGCTTGGCAGCTCACTAAAATGATAAATTAAAGCATTTAATAATGTCCCTGAATAGTTTCCATACCCAGGATGGACGACCATATTAACTGATTTATTAACAATGATTAACTCATCATCTTCATATACTATATCAATCGGGATGTTTTGTGCGATTAGTTCTATTTCTCTAACCGGAAATGGCATTACGATGGAAACAACATCATGGGGTTTTATCCGATAGTTTTGTTTTACAACAATTCCATTAACTAGGACATTACCGTTTCTAGCGGCTACTTGAATTTTATTCCGTGAGGTATTCGGAATACGATCCAATAAAAACTTATCAATTCTTAATAAATCTTGACCGGGGTCTGCTGTGAAGCGATAATGTTCAAATAATTCATCTTCTTGACCTTGTTCGTTTTCAGTTACTAAATCTTCTGTCACAATTTAATTACTTTATAGACTTTGGTGGAATAATTTGGGCTGCTTATAAAATAGATGCCCGAATTGAGAGGGCTGAGGTCAAGTTGATTTGAATCAGTGCTAATCATTAGCTGTCCGAGTTGATTATAGACAAATAAAGGCGCTTGATTCCCGTGTAGAAATTCCACTGTTAATTTTCCATTACTTGGATTAGGATAAATAGTTAATTCCTTTTCTTCCATTTCATTTGTTTGGAGCGTAGCATCGATTAATGTGGAGAAAATAGGGCGAAGCATCGCTGATCCACTAAATGGAGCAGTGTACCAATTGTTTCCTCCGTCTACTGAATAACGTATAGTAGTATGATTGTCTATATTTCTATCCAATCCTAAATTTAATCGGTCTGGGTCTAATTGTCTCCAGCCTACAAAAAATGTAGTGCCAACAGCAACCTTTACTGTATCCGCGAAATAGTAGCTTTGGTAATTATTATTCCCATTTACATAGCTTGGCTGCCGAGGAGAAAAGGCATCATCTTCATATAGTACATTTCCAGGTTGTCCGTTATCATTATCCCATACGGTAAGTAGAAATAATTTTTGAGAAACATCAACGACGGAAGGTAAGAAACTTAAATTCACACCAATGAGGGAATCCGCTTCATAGGTGTCAAATCGAATGGCAAGTCGCGCTTGGGTGCCTGTTGGGCCAAATGCTGCTTCAGCGGAACCATCATCATAACTGTAATAATTTGAGAATAACTGGTTAAATGAAGTTGAGTCGTTTTGATATAAATTAGGGAATTGAGCTGATGCCGCACAAACGACATCGAATTCTTGAGAGATGCCCGGGAGCACTCTGCTATATTCATATCCAATACTTAAATCATGGTAGGAATCTAAAAAGGAAAGTGGGTTGTAGTTAATTTGGCCTTCTGCTAAGAGAAACCCGGGAAGAACAAAGAGTCCTTGTTGTAAACTGGATTGATTAATCGTCAGTTGCCCATTTTGATAGTTCTCCGCTGAGGTGCTCCCATTGTATAAATTTACAAATAAGGAATCAGTCATTTTACTTCCAACACTTGCTTTATAATGGTCCCATGGAACAGACGTATATGTTTTAAGCAGGGTGTTGATTGGGTTTGAAAAAGCAAAATCTTTAAATGTCGTATCGTTATAGGCAGATAGACTTCTAAGATGCACATAATCAACATGGAAATGGTCTAATGCACCTGATAGACCGCCGTAATTTCTAAACCTAAATTGAAATCCCGGTTTAAAAAATTTGGTGTCATTCACATTTACATGAACTGCTTTGAAAGGAATCGTGGCCCCACCAGAAACGCTCCAAATATGGAACCATTGACTTAATTCAGGCGCATAAAACTCCAATAATAATGAGTCACCATTTTCCGGCACATCGCCAAGACCTTGTGGTTGGTATAAAAAGCTAAAATACACGGAATCTGAAGCAGAAAAGCTCCCTAAATTTATCGGTTTAGATGTTAATTTATCACCGTAATTGGTAACCGTAGTACCAATTTGGTAAGGGTAGCCTTGTTCATTTAAGCCGTCAAAGGTAACAAGCCCCAACGAACGTGGATTCACGCCAAATCGATAATTATGGTAGGCATAATGGTCGAGCCAAATTTTCGAAGAATCACTAATTGGTAAAAAAAACTGCCTAGCAGAATCTTGAAAATACGCAGGATTTGCAATCCAAATGGTATCGCTAACATCTTGAATACCAATTGTGTCATAGATATAGAAAGGCGGATACAAACTTAATGTATTGTAAACCACCGGGTAACTCAATAAATTACCAACCTTAAGTAAGGTATCGGAGAATGGAACATCAAATGTAGTTGTTGTTGTTGCATTATAGGTTCTCCTAAAGGTTACTTGGTTTGTATAGCTTGAATTAGTTGAAATGATAGCATTAGTGGAGGCGTCTTTTAGTCTATAGTATACCTGACTTGAAATTCCTGGCGCACTATAATTTGGAGTATATTCTTGAAATTTATTGGAGGAGAAATCATCGAAAAAGGGGAGTGCTAAGGTATCAACAAAATAGATGAATGAGCTATCTATCGAGTTAAGGTCTTTCTTAATTTGGACAGGTGTAAGCTTTAGGTTTTGGCTTGATTCACCAATACTAATTCCTTGAGAAAAGAAGGAAGCACAAACAAAAACACCAAAGATAATTAGGACACTTTTTTTCATTTCTTATTGATTATCAATATCAACGCCTTCATTTTTCTGAATAGTAATTGAAAATGGAGTTGATTTTGGTATGGTTAAGGAATCCGATAAGTATTCAGGACTTTGGATTATTACTCTGGCTGAAAGTGAGTCTTCTAATGTAGAGCAATCGTTGCAATAAATCGAAAAAGGAACACCTAACGACCTCAATGTAGCAAGCATCTCCGAATAAGATAAACCAATTAAATTTGGAGTTAATATTGGTTCCCCAACATCGTTTTGACCAACAATTAATGTTATCCTTGATCCTATTGGAATTTTAACTCCACCATTGATTTTTTTACCGCGGAATAACTGTTCCAAAACGGCTCCATTCGCTTCACTTGTTGCTTTGTATTTAATGATGTATTTTAATCCTCTATTGGTTAGGATACCTTCTGCGAATTTTATTTGTTTATCAATTAAACTAGGCATTTCCGTCAAATCTGAATTTTTTGACACCCTTAAACTGATCGTCCTTCCTGATTTCGTATATAAGAGGGAGTAACTTGTTGGTAATGGATTTTGTGAAATTACGGTTCCTTGTGGTAAATCGGGTCGATAAACAGAGTCCCTTATTTCGTAGGCTAAATCCAAGTCTTCGATTAGGGCTATGGCTTTTTCAGAATCCATTCCCGCAAAATTAGGCACCGTAATTTTTTCTCCATGATTGGTGGAAATGTGCAGGTATAGCATTGTCATTAAGATGGTTGACAAATAAAAGAGTATCACCAATCCTGCATGTTTAACAAAATGCTTTGATAAAACAAATAGCTTAATGTCTTGAAGTAATTGCATAGTATATTAGCAAAGATATTAAATGTGATTGAGATTATTAAAAGTTAGGAGACAATAAATTCGAACTAAAAAACTCTTCAATATATGCTACGGCCTCGTCTGCTGTATCAACAAGTTTAAAAAGCGAAAGATCTTGTGCCGAAATGTTGTTTTCTTCCCCTAACATGCTTTCTTCAATCCAAGTTATGAGCCCGCTCCAGTATTTTCGTCCAACCAATACAATGGGTCTCTTTGCAATTTTGTTTGTTTGTATTAGTGTTAGCGCTTCAAAAAATTCGTCCAAGGTCCCGAATCCACCTGGCATAATGACAAAAGCTTGAGAATACCGAACAAAAATAACTTTTCGCACAAAGAAATAGTCAAACTCTAAATTGTGTTGCGGATCAATATATGGATTGTGGTGCTGCTCAAAAGGCAAATCGATATTTAACCCAACCGATGGACCCTTGCCTTTTTGCGCACCCTTATTAGCTGCCTCCATAATGCCTGGTCCGCCTCCCGAAATTATTCCAAATCCTTTCTCGGCCAAACGTTGCGCCAAATCTACTGATAGTGTGTAGTAGGGATTTTCCTCTTTCGTTCTAGCTGAACCAAATATCGAAACACAAGGGCCAATTTTTGACATTCTATCATAGGCCTCTACAAACTCGGACATTATCTTAAAAATAGACCAACTATCATTGCTCTTTATATCATTCCAATCTTTTCGAATATTTTCCATACTATTTTTCTTACTAAATACAAAAGTATAATTTGCATCCGCATAACGTTATGATTTTTGTTTTATTCCTACCTTCGATTCATGAAACGTGCTATTTTTCTTTCCGCATTTCTATTTTCCCAGCAAATAAATTGGGGACAATCGAGTCCTCAAGACTCAATTCCTACTAAGAAAAGAGTAATTCTTTCTTCGAGCATAATTGGACTTGGCTATGCATCAAGTTTGATTGCTTTATATGATGTTTGGTATGCGGAATTCCCAAAATCAACCTTTCACTTTTATAATGATGGATCAAATTGGATGCAGATGGATAAGTTTGGTCACGGATTTTCTGGTTATTTGTTAAGTCAAAAAGCCGGGGACTTATACCGTTGGTCAGGGGTGAAAAAATCATATCCGTGGATAGGATTTGGAATTGGAATGAGTTATTTAGGAGCGCTTGAATTCATGGATGCTTATAATCAAGGGTGGGGGTTTTCAACTTATGATGTATTGGCTAATTTTTCGGGGGGCGCCTTGTATTTGTCTCAGGAGTTAATTTTTAAGAAGCAACTTGTACTTCCGAAATTTTCTTTCTTCCCGAGTAAATATGCTGCATATCGTCCTGAAGTTTTGGGAAAAAATTTCCCTGAGCAATTATTAAAAGATTATAACGGCCAAACGTATTGGTTTAGTTTCCCCATCGGAGGTTTTGCACCATCAGTAAAAAAAATGAATTGGTTATGTCTCAGCCTTGGGTATTCTGTCGATCAGAAATTGGTGGGAGATCAGGATGCATACCTTGATTTTCGGGCCGCTCGTCAATTTTTGGTTTCACTAGACATCGATTTAACGCGTCTTCCAATTAAAAACCCCACTCTTAAAAAAGTGTTAGCACAATTAAATATGATTAAAATACCTTTTTCTGCGCTTATGATTCAGCAAGGAAATCTATCATTCAAACCAATTTCTTTTTAATAAAAAAGGGCCTGCTAGCAGACCCTTTTAATTTCTAAACGCTTTCGTTTATTGTTTTATGATTCTTT
>CAMCQW010000010.1 GCA_945877045.1 Chryseobacterium gleum | reverse complement strand
ATTATTTTTTCAACTTTTGCCGTGCAATTTTCAAAAGGTATTCTATGTTGTTGGCAATAGATGCCTACAATGGTTATAAAACAGGAAGCCAACGATGTAGCCATTAAATCTGTGGGTGAAAAAGCGGAGCCCTTTCCAAAATTATCTATCGGAGCATCCGTAGTAATTTTGCAGCCCGACTTGTGGGTGCACTCGGTACTAAGATTTCCTAAATAGTTTACTGTTGAAATTTCCATTGCTCGCAATTTCACAAAGATACTGCTTTTAATCTCCCTTTTTTTGAATAATAAAAAGTATTCACTCAAAAAACAATGCTAATTCATGAACTTTTACGAATTTTGTTCCCGTATGAATGATAATACGAAAGAAACTGAACGATTAAAAAAACCTAGTTGGCTTAGGGTTAAGCTACCAATTGGTGAGAATTATCGAAAAGTTAGAAACCTTGTTGATCAACACAAATTACACACAATATGTGAAAGTGGTAGCTGTCCTAATATGGGGGAGTGCTGGGGAGAAGGAACAGCGACTTTCATGATTCTAGGAAATATCTGCACCCGTTCTTGTGGTTTTTGCGCTGTACAAACAGGTAGGCCAGAGGCTGTGGATGAGTTCGAACCAGGTAGGGTGGCCAATAGTGTGAAAATCATGGGGGTAAAGCATGCTGTAATTACTTCGGTGGATCGCGATGATTTAAAAGATGGCGGCTCCTCGATTTGGGTACAAACTGTGAAAGCAATTCGAGTACAGTCTCCTCATACAACAATGGAAACGCTTATCCCAGATTTTGCTGGTAAGTGGGAAAATCTACAACGCATTATAGACGTTGCTCCCGAAATTGTTTCCCATAATTTAGAAACAGTGCGCAGACTTACCAAGGAAGTAAGGATTCAAGCCAAATACGACAGGAGCTTAGAACTACTTTTTAGAATAAAAAAAGGAGGGATGCGAACTAAATCAGGTGTAATGTTAGGTTTGGGGGAAACGCCTGAGGAGGTTATAGAAACAATGGAAGATCTGGTAAATGTTCAAGTGGATGTGCTTACTTTAGGCCAATACTTACAACCTACCTCCAAACATTTGCCTGTAAAAGAATTTATCACACCAGCTCAATTTGCTTATTACAAGGAATTGGGAATGAAAATGGGATTTAAATACGTGGAGTCGGGGCCTTTGGTAAGGTCTTCTTACCACGCTGAAAAACATTTGTTTTAATCAATCTTTTCAAATCGTTTAATATTTCCTAAAAATCTTGTTAAATTATAATTAATTAAAAACAATTTTACATTATATTTGTCTTTGTTACAATACACAAAATTTATCATTATGAATAAAAAGTATTTGTTAATTGCTTCGGTTGCAATTGTCGCTACAGTAAGTGCCTTACTAATAGCTCCTTGGTCAAAATTAACTTCCTCTTCCGCCTACAAATCAACTGGTTTCTCATTCTTAAAAGAAACAAAATCAGATGATGCTGCAGCATGGTTGAAAGCTAGGTATATCGATGTAACTACTGGTCAGCCTGTTACAGCAGAAGTGCTCGCTCAAATTCAACAGGAAATTGGTAAGATGAAAACGTCAAAGACGATCAGTTTTACAGAACAAGGGCCTGATAACATTGGTGGTCGAACTCGTGCCGTTCAACCCGATAGAACAAATATTAATCGTGTTTGGGCTGGTGGTGTTTCAGGTGGTTTATTCGTTTCATCGAATAAAGGCAATCTTTGGACGCGTGTTAATGAGTATATTGCTGCAGGTGCAAACCCATACATTTCTAGTATGACGCAAACACCAGATGGAACTTTGTTCGTAGCTACTGGTTCCAATCAAGAAGGTTGGAATGGTAACGGAGTTTGGTATACTACTGATTTTGGTTTGACTTGGGCATCTATTCCAGGTCTTACTAATTGTACTGAAATTGTAAGCTCTGATGTCGATAATTATGTTTTCATGGCAACTGCTTCTGGAATGAGAAAGTGGAAAGTAGGGGATCCTTCAATGACAACAGTTCCAGCTTCTTCAGGTGGTTGCTTTGCATTAAAAATGTCTAAAGATGGTCAAGTAATTATCGCTTCATTTGGTTCAAGTAAAGTGTTTGTTTCAACTGATGGAGGCCTAAACTTTTTAGATAAGTCTGGTACAATAGCTAATAATCTTGTTCCAACAGGTGCCGGTAGAATCGAATTTGCGGTTTCAGCTATCAAAAATTCTTCTAATAACTACTCGTTATACGCCGTTAGAACGAATAGCAACCTATTAAGTATGCATGTTTCTCACGATGCTGGTCAGACTTGGTATCAATTCGTTGGTGCTTCTGGTCCACCAAATGAGTTTGATATTTACCGTGATCAAGGTACTTACGGGTCAGTAGTTTCTGTTAAACCTACCGATCCAGAGCAAATTCTAATCGGTGGTATTGATATTTGGAAGTGGAACCAAACGGTAAACAATCCTCCCTCTGGTGGATTTGAAAAAATAAGTCAGTGGTTTGTTAATCCTAGTAGCCCTATTTATGTGCATGCTGATAACCACGAAATGAAGTGGGATGCGAATAATAGGCTTTATATTGGTAACGATGGTGGGGTGAATGTTTCGAACGATTTTGGTGAAATTTGGTACCCAACCAATAGAGGATACAACGTTACTCAGTTTTATGGCATTGCTTTCGATAGAGATGGAGCAGTAATGGGAGGTGCGCAAGATAATGGAACACTTTATAATGACCACACCATGTCTACTTTCCAGCAATTTACTGAAATTGGTGGTGGTGATGGTTTTGAATGTGAAATATCTTACTTTAATCCTAAAGTAATGTTTTCATGTGTTTATTATAATTCTATTCGTCGTTCTGGTGATAAAGGCACTACATCTACTGCTTTCGAACCGGCTCTACCTGGAACATACGATGATCCAGGAACAGAAGGATCTATACATCCATTCCATACTGAATTTGTGTTAAGTGAATACTATGACTTAAATTCAGAAGATTCCGTTAATTTCATTGCTACTAAGAACTACCAAACAGGCGATATTATTCGAATTTCGAGTACTTCTTCGGGCGATTCAATAACTGTAATTGCCTCATCAAATCTTTATTTTGATGATACCTTAGCATACAATCCTGCTTTAACGGTTGGTGCTATGAATTATGGGCAGAATGTTGCGACGGGGGAACTTGTGGAAATGGGCTTAGATACTGTTATATACAATGTTGCATGGGATACACTTCGAGTTCAAGATCCATATCAATCCTGGTTTTTAGTGTATGTAAATATCAATGGTGGTGAATTATGGGGTACGAGAAATGCATTGCGTTTGTCTACTACTTTCGTTAATTGGGTGTGTATCGCCAAAGGAATTGGTGCAGGTGGATTTAGTAATGTTGACATTGAATTTTCTAAAAACTTAGAGCAATGTTATGTGTCTGCCGGTTCTGGTGTATGGCGTATTGATGGTTTAGGAAGTGTTTACACAAGTGACCCATTATTTAATGATAAAGTCGCGTATGTTGGGACAGGTGCCGGTGCTACCACGCCAACTTATACAACGGCAACTAAAATAACGACTACTTCTTATGAGGGTTTAGCGGTTAATCCTAATAATGCTAATGACATAGTTCTTTTTGCTGGATTTAATGGTGTCAACAAACGTTCCATGAATGCAACGTCTGCCGTTCCTACTTATACATCATTAGGGTCTGTAACTAGCCCAGGTGTTGCGTGCTACGATGGTATTATTGATCGTGATGATTCCGATATTATTGTTGTTGGAACTTCAAGTGGTGTTTTTGTAACTGAAAATGGAGGCGCTTCTTGGGATGCTTCTTCAACAGGATTTGAGGGAACGCCTGTATTCGAAGTAAGACAGTCATGGCGAACTTTTGAAGAAGGGAATAATAGACCGGGAGAAATATATATCGGAACATTCGGAAGAGGAATTTGGAGCTCTGCTGCTTATTTAGGTATTGGGGATAATAATTCAAGTTCGGGTGAAAACTTTAAAACGAAAATGAAGACGTATCCAAATCCAACCAATAATTCTACTACGTTGTCTTTCAATTTAGCTAAATCAGGTTCAGTTACTGCCCAGGTATATTCAATTACTGGTCGATTAATAAAAACAGTAGTAGATCAGAATAGACCAGCTGGTGAAAACACCTTATTTATTGACGGCGATGATATTCCGAACGGAACTTACATCATTAAATTTGTTTCAGGTAAACAAGTGGAGTCTGTTAAATTTATAAAAATGTAATTGTCTAAATAAGATAAAAGGCGGCCTTGGTCGCCTTTTTTTATGCCCTAATTTTATTAGGCTTTCTTATGCGTTTGGCAAATGTTGTAGAAGTTTTGAAATAGGATCATGCCACTATTGCCTGATACCTCAGGATGAAATTGAACACCGTAAAGAAATTTCTTTTGATGGCGCATTATTTCGTTAACGCAAGCATCTGAAGTGGCTAATAAATCAAATCCTGCTGGAATTGAAATACTCTCGCAATGGTCTTCCATCATTGAAAATGAAGTGGGGAGTTTATCCAAGATCTTATCATCACTAAGTTTTTCAATTTCCTGCCAATCACGATCTTCCCGCATGCGAGATGGGTAGGCGCCAAATAACATCCCTAGTAATTGATGTCCAAAGCATATACCCATGATGGGAATTTTGAGCTCTTTTAACCATTGAAATTTGGAAAGATATATTTCCATGTTAATTTCAGTTATTAGTAGAGGCGCGCCTGAAAAAATAATCCCTTGACATGATTCAATTGAATCAATGTTTAGTTCCATTAATGGAATGGTTAAATAATCATCTAACTCGTTAATACAGTCTTCAATTAATGGTGTCTTTTGACTGCCGCAGTCTACTATTAGTATCATGTTTATTCACTTAAGATTCCTAACCCTTGTCGCGTAATAATCGCATCTCCTTCTGTGCAATCGACAATGGTAGAATGGGTTAACAGTCCTATTCCTCCTACTACGATAACATCAATTTTATCCGAAAAATGCTCGTAAATTTCTGATGGATCTGAATAATAAACCCTAATTTCATCTTCTATGTGATGCAAGGAAGTGGAAGCCAATGGTTGCCCCAATGCATCTAGAATAGCATCCAGGATTGCATTGTCTGAGATCCGCATTCCAATCTCTGTTTTGGAAGAGGAAAATAACTTGGCAACTTGCGTATTGGCTTTTAATATAAATGTAAATGGACCAGGAAGATTGTTCTTTAGTAAACGAAATATGGGTCTTTCAATTGGAGCAGTGTATGCTGCTAATTGAGAAAAATCATGAAACAAAAGAGAAAACTTTAGTTTATTTAATTTTTCATTCTTAAATAATGCTAAACTGTTTAATCCTTTTGGTGAATGGAGATTGCATACAACCGCATAAATTGTATCTGTAGGAACTATTGCTATACCACCAGCTAGTAAATGTTTGACTACCTGATTAATTTTTCGAGTGTCTATTGATTTAGGATCGATTTCTATAATCATGGTTTATAGATTTTACATGAGATAGCTAAATGATCGCTAAATATTTCTTTTTGAATCTTGAATCCAGTGGAGGATAAATTGGGTGAATGAAATATATAATCTATTCTTCCTGCAGGAAGTCTTCCGTTGTAGGTTCGGCCAATACCCCAGGATGAATTTCGGAAGGCATCCACGAGCAATCGGTCGAATTGATTATAGGTATACGACATGGGGGTATCGTTAAAATCGCCACATACAACTGTAGGATAAGGAGATGTTTTCATATGTATTATTATCCTTCTTGATTGTTCTGCTCTTTTCTGAAATGCAATTTTTAATTTCCTGCTAATGTTTAGAAGAACCTCCGTTCCAGACGAATTTTCCTTATCGCTTACTTCATTTGGATAATTACTTAATTTAATAGATTGTAAGTGAACATTGTAAATCCGAAATGTATCCTTGTCTTTAACGATATCTGCGAATATGCAATAGTTAAAATCTTGGCCGCTTTGTGATTCAAAAATCACATCACCTTTTGCAATCATTGGATATTTGGAGAAAATAGCGACCCCAAAATTTTGTCTCCCTTTCTTTTTATGCGCAGTACGTTCATGATAATCGATCATTCCTAAAGCATTTTTTAGGGAATCAAAGGTCTCAAATTTTGTTGGCTTGTCTTGGCGATAGTATTCTTGAAAACAAGCAACATCTGGATTTTCACTTCTCAAATAAGTAAATATGTTATTGCGTATGGTGTATGAATTATCTTCATAAATCCCGAATAGCCGAACATTATAACTCATAATAGACAATGAATTAGCTGGGCTTGTTTCCGTATTGAAAACTTGAAAGGCAAATGTTCGAAAATGGAGTTTTCCACCAATTAATAGGATAAAAAGGCAAAAAATAGCCCATTTTGATCTAAAAATGGCCCAAAACAGTAAAAATGATAAAGTGGCAATTGCGAAAATTGGGTAGCTAATTCCGAAAAAAGGAAGTATCGTAACGGTATTTGGATGAAAATAGGGGGCAATGTAACTCAGTAATAAACACAATAAGGTAATTGTCGTTAGTACCTTGAAAATAATGGAGAGGACATGGAATCTTTTTTTGTTATTTTCCATTTTTACTTTGTTTAAAAAGGAAGTCTTTTTCTTGCTTTGTTAATGATTCATATCCGCCTTTCGAAATCTTGTCTAAGATCTTATCGGTCTGTATTTGTTGTTCCCTCCGTTCTTGGTTATAATCTTCGTTTGATTTAAAACGACTTTTGGGCTGCTGTTTTTTACTTGTTCCAAATTTACCTTTAAAAAACGAAATAAATCCTGTCTCTTTTCGATTAAGTAGTGCGCTATTCTGAACAGATAAAACGCCGAATATTGCGCCCCCCAAGTGTGCGAAATGAGCGACACCATCGTTTTTACCTATTCCTATAATATCTTGAATAAGAAAAAATAAGGCCACAAAATAAAGTCGAATGGAAAATCGCCCAAACAGCTGAACCTTCATATTTGGGCTATGGAATGCTACGGCTACAAATATGGCCATAATTGATCCGCTTGCGCCAACAATTAAGGCAGATTCTTTTAAGGGAAAAAATAGAGATTGAATTATAATCTCGGCTATTCCCCCAAAAATCCCTCCAATAATATAGGTGATTAAAAGTCGTTTGCTATGAAAAATATCCTCGTAGATCTTTCCCGCAAAATATAAAAAGATCATGTTAAACAAGAGGTGAATAAAGTCAAAATGCGAAAAAATACTTGTCAATATTCCCCAAGGATGATACAGCAGCCTAGTAAAGTTTGGGTCTAATGTGAATATATGATAAATGATATCATCGCTGGCTCCTCCAAGCCTACCTATTGCAAGCCATACTTGTATAATAATAAAAACAGCGACATTAATAATTAGGAGGCGGTGGTTCATCTTTCCTTTAAGAAGTTCATGCTTTAATTCAGATAGAAAATTCCGGTTGTTTTCCATTTTTAATAGAAATTAGAGCGATCAGTTTTTCGCCAAATTAACACTATAATTCCTCCAACAATTGCTCCTCCAATATGTGCTAAATGAGCTGTTGAATCACCTGCGTTATTCTCAATTGCCTGGTAGATTTCTAATAACAAGTATGCTCCCACAAAATATTTTGCTTTGATGGGAATAGCGAAATAAAGTCGAAACTCAGTGTTTGGAAATAAGATGGCAAATGCTGCTAATACACCAAAAATAGCCCCTGATGCCCCTACCATAGGGGTGATACATAATTTAAAGTAGGTGTTAAAATCTTGATTGATTGGATAATTATTGGTATTTAAATAGTTCTCTAAAACTTCGATTAGCGCACTTCTGTCTGTGTTTTTGATGATTGAATCTACGGCGTCCATGGGTATACGAAGCGTTACTAAGTTTGCCCTTAATTCATGGATTTGGTATACGCCAATGGCATTGTGGAGCGCAAATGATCCAAGTGCACAGGCAACGTAAAAAATAAAAAATCGCTTCGGTCCCCATAGGTTTTCTAGGTAGGCCCCCAACATGACAAACAACCACATATTCATTAATATGTGAAAGAAATTGGCATGCATGAAAAAATGAGTGATTATTTGAAATGGTTCAAATTTTGGGGAATTAATATAGTGCGTGCCTAATTGAGAAATTAAATCAATCCCTTGACTTTCTAAAATTAATGTGGCGACAAAAAACATGATGTTTAATAGCAAAATGTTTTTGGTGACTTGGGGTAAATTAGCAAACATTAGTTAAATTTTAATCCGATTTCTTCGATTGTGATCGTTTTTAATATTGCTTTTCCAGCAACGGTAAATGTGTGTTCTGGTAATTGAAATAACTCATTAACTAATGCAATTGCTTGTTCTTGCACTTGAATTGTTGCTGATCGAGAACTTGATTTTGCTATAATGGATACCACTTGGTGTGCAAGATCTCCTTTATCAATTTCTTTATGCACTAATAATTGGATTAATTCGCCAAGACAAGTATCTATTTGCTCTTCGTTTATGATGGATGGTGCACTTACAAGTTGTAATTCATTTTGTACTATTTCACCTTTAAATCCAAGTTGTTCTAACAACGATTTGTTTTCTTGCCAAACTACTAGGTCTTCATTAGGCAGTATTTTTATTATCGGAAACAGCAACATTTGCGCATTAATTGGGGAATTAACAAAGTCTCTCAATAATTTTTCATAATGGATGCGTTCTGTTGCGCGCCGAATATGAATCACTAAGACGCCAGATTTACAATTTGTGAGTAGGTATTTGCCTCGAATTAAATAATGCGGAATTTGACTGAATTCATCATTCAAGGCTATATTTTGCTGAACGGCTTCTTCTGAATTTTTAATTGAATAAAAATTCTCCCAATCTTCTTCGTTTGTTATGGCTTTGCCAAATCCTTGTTCATGTATTTTCGAAGAATTCGTTTGGTTGAAGTCCGATTTAGCGAATTTATGAAAGGGGTTAAACGATGGATTGATATTTATTTGAGGTTCAATGACATCATTTTTTCTATAAGAACTTGGTATGTCAAAACTTGTCTCCAAATCAAAATCAAGGGTAGGACTAATGTTATACTTCCCCAATGCTTGTTTTGTAGCACTTAGAAGGATAGCATAAATAAATCGATCTTCTTCAAACTTTATTTCTGTCTTTGTTGGATGAATATTCACATCTATTTTACTTGGATCAATTTCTAAAAATATAAAATAGGAAGGAAAAGATTTTTCTGGAACTAATCCTTCAAAAGATTTGGTGATGGCATGGTTGAGATAGGAGTCCTTGAAATAACGATTGTTGACAAAAAAGTACTGTTCGCCTCTCGTTTTTCTTGCAATGTCTGGTTTCCCAACATACCCACCAATTTTAATGATATCGCTTTCTTCTTCAACCGGCACTAATTTTTCATTCATCGATTTGCCAAAAATATCTGAAATCCTTTTTCGCAAAATTCCTGGTTGAAGTTGATAAACTTCTTCATTGTTGTGTATTAAAATCAGATGGCACTCAGGATGAGCCAACGCTATACGAATAAATTCTTCCCTAATATGCCCAAATTCTACGTAATCTGACTTTAGAAAATTTCTTCGCGCTGGAACGTTAAAAAAAAGATTTTTTATTTCGAAATTACTACCGTTACTACAAACGATTTCACCTGATTTGGTGATTTTGCTAGATTCTATTTCTACTAATTGACCAATTTCTTGGTCTGATTTTTTTGTTTTTAAAACGACTTGAGCAATTGCCGCAATAGATGCTAATGCTTCCCCACGAAAACCTTTCGTTTTAAGTTTAAATAAATCTTCAACATGTTCAATTTTGCTTGTTGCATGACGATCAAAGCAACTTTTGCTGTCTACACTATTCATTCCGTCGCCATCATCTATTAGTTGAATAAGTGTCCTTCCAGCATCTTTAATTACGACTTTGATTGTCTTGGCATGCGCATCAATAGCATTCTCCATCAATTCCTTAACGACAGAGGAAGGGCGTTGCACTACTTCTCCGGCGGCAATTTGATTCGCAATGTGTTCGGGAAGCAATCGGATTATACTCATGAATTAGTTGATTTTATTCCGATTAGTAAATCTGAACTAATAGCTTCCAATCTAGCAGGAGATATAATAAAGGTATTGTTTCTGTATTGAATGATTAGCGCCATAAGAATAGTAAACAAAAATAAGGATTATCCGTGAAAATAATCCTTACTTATGA
This sequence comes from Chryseobacterium gleum, assembly GCA_945877045.1. Lineage (GTDB taxonomy): Bacteria > Bacteroidota > Bacteroidia > Flavobacteriales_D > Crocinitomicaceae > UBA952. The sequence continues at coordinate 6,296 of CAMCQW010000010.1, read as the reverse complement.
AACTTATTAATGATTCTTACAAGCGTACAATTGTACCTTTATATTCGATGTTTTCTTTGTGTTCTGGATTTGCAATATTTACTTTCCAAATGTAGGCCTTATTGGCCGCAGCCATCTTGCCGTTTCGTTTGTCATAGCCATCCCATGCATTGCTTGCATCACTTGATTCAAAAACTATTCCTCCATCTGAAGGGTCAATAATTATTAAGTTGAATGCGGTCTTTCTTTGGGTAAGTGCAAAAGGCATGAAAGTACTTTTTCTTGCGTCATTTGAAAAGGGATCGAAAGCATTTACAGCAAGTAAATTATAATCTTCAATAGTGTTAACCGTTTTTGTGATGGATGCTTTACAATTAAATTCATTGCTGCATGAAACGGTTATTTGATTATCACCTTTCTTAAATAGATAAATTTCAGTCTCTTTAAGGTTTGATCCGACTAACTTATTATTAAGATAAATAGCTATTGTCGTTTCATTAGACTTAATGTTAATCGGCAAGGTAGGAAGCCCGTTTATGTAATTTAGGTCTTCAAGACTAAAATCCATAGTTGGGGATTCATTCACCAATTGGGTGGTATGTTCGTTGAATATACCCACAGAGGACATTGTACCTATTCGATAGTAGCCTTTTTCTTCTATGGTAACAGAAGTTTCACTTTTCGCAGGTATAATTAATTGTTGATTACTTGGTGTAACAAGAACTAAATCAGTAGCGTTTTTATTTGAAAGCACCTTTTGATCTCCAATGCAATTGAAAGATAGGGTAGGATAAACGAGACTTGAATTTATTGTCATGTCATTTTCATTCTTCGCTACTGGATTATCTTGTTCGTCTGTGCTAATAATTTCTTCCTTTTGAATTTCATCTACATTTAAATTTTCATTGTAGTCAGTATCAATCGTTGGAATTTCAAAAACATTTTCTTGAGTAATAGCTACTTCTTGCTTTTTATTGTTCTGAATAGTTATGTCTTGTTTATTAGTCGACTTTTCAATTTTAGTTGGCTTGTTCTTTTTTGAACTGTTTTCACCAATTTCATTCTTTTTGGTATTGCTCGTTTCTTTGGCATTATTCCAAAGTAAAAGTGATGTAATGGAGATTAATACAAGGGACCCCAAAACCCATCGCCATACTTTAACGGGGCTTTGTGCAGGAATGTTTTTATCTAATTTGTTAGTTAAACCCTTCCATGCAGACGCATCGTAGGGCAATTCGTGCCCATCAAGTGCCTGTTTGAAAAGTTCTTCTATATTTTTATTTGTCATTCTTCAATTTTTGAAAATTTAATACTTAATCTGTTCTGTAAATTTACTTTTGCCTTGGATAAATTGGATTTTGATGTCCCTTCGCTTATACCTAGAATTTCACTTATTTCTTTATGTGAATATTCCTCAAAAACATATAAATTAAAAACAGTACGGTAAGCTGGTGATAATTTTTGAATCTCGTCCATAGCAACTTTTGCTTTTAGTTCCATATAGATAAGATTCTCTTTTTTTTCTAGTTCATTTTCAGCTAACTGTTTAAAATCATTGTCGTTGTCGGTAAGAAATGGATTCCGTTTAGCCTTTCGAATAGCATCTATTGCGGTATTAGATATAATACGCCTCAGCCACCCTTCAATCGAGCCACGGAAATCAAAATGTTCCAATTTTTCAAAGACCTTAATAAAACCATCTTGAAGAACTTCTTGTGCGCTGTCCCGATCACTTATGTATCGAAGACAAACAGACATCATTTTTCCATAATACAATTTAAAAAAGGCTTCTTGAGACCGTCTGTCTTTCCGAAGGCAACCTTCTATAATTTGTTTTATTTTGTCAATATTCTCCAATGTGTTTCAACTTAAAAACGTAAGGGTCTGTTTTGGGTTGCCTTATTTATAATTTACCCCGAAAAAGATTTCAAAATTCATTTATTCTACTTCAAATATATTAATTTCGTGCTTAATATTATTAACTAAATTTTTGAAATGAAAGTAACTGTTGTAGGAGCTGGAAATGTGGGTGCTACTTGCGCTGATGTCCTTGCTTATCGTGAAATTGCCAATGAAATAATTTTGTTGGATATCAAAGAAGGGTTTGCTGAGGGAAAAGCCTTAGATATTTGGCAAACGGCACCAATAAATCAGTATGATTCAAGGGTAATTGGTTCGACCAGTGATTATTCTAAAACAAAGGATTCTGATGTTGTAGTTATTACTTCTGGATTGCCTCGTAAGCCTGGTATGTCAAGAGATGATTTAATTGCCACCAATGCGGGAATTGTAAAGACGGTTACTGAAAATATTGTTAAGCATTCTCCTAATGCCATTATTATTGTTGTGTCTAATCCTTTAGATGTAATGACTTATTGTGCTTATTTAAATGCAAAAATAGACCCAAACAAAGTTTTCGGAATGGCGGGTGTGCTAGACACCGCTCGTTATCGAGCTTTTTTAGCAACGGAGTTAAATGTTTCTCCAAAAGATATTCAAGCAGTGTTGATGGGTGGACATGGTGATACGATGGTGCCGCTTCCAAGATATACAACTGTTGCAGGTATTCCAGTTACGGAGTTAATTGAAGAAGAAAAATTAAATGAGATCATCGAGCGCACTAAGTTTGGCGGTGGAGAAATCGTTAAATTGCTTGGTACTTCAGCCTGGTATGCTCCTGGAGCAGCTGCTGCTCAAATGGTGGAAGCAATTGTTCGTGATCAACGAAGAATATTCCCTGTTTGTGCATGGTTACAAGGTGAATATGGCTTCAGTAATATTTATTTAGGTGTACCAGTTATATTGGGCAAAAATGGCATCGAGAAAATTATTGAATTGGATTTGAACCAAGAAGAAAAAGTTCTCTTAGCTGAATCGGTTGAAGCCGTAAAAAGTGTAATGGATGTATTAGATGCTATGAATGCTAATGCATAACTGACTTAAGAATTATATTAAAAGCGCTTTTTAGCGCTTTTTTTTTTAATTTAATTCTACCGCACCAATGTCTGGGGGATTATTTCTTGGTGAGCCATAAATATCATTCGTGACGGTTGTCACTATTCCATTTCCGTTTAGTGTGGAATTAGTCGTAAATAAAAAATCTCCTTGGTCAGTATCTTCAAATAATGGATTGTCATTCCATAATATATTTTCGTAGAAGGGATCTGTGTAATTAATTTCAGAGCGAATCAAACAATTTTTTATATCAAAATTTAAGTTTACTCCGTTCATTTGGATGGTATCGATGGCAAATTCACTGCTTAAATTTCCAGTAATAATACAATTATAGAATTTGCCTTCATTAATGGATCCAACGTTAGTTGTTCCATTAAAAAAATCGTTATAAAAATTACTAATCCCTACAGCAGGAGCTTGAGAATTGCCATATCCAAGTAAATCACAATGGTTAAAATTAAAATCGCCTCCTTCCAATACTATGAGGGCATGCGTGCCACATTTAGAAATTATGCAATTTTCGGCCTTGACTTTTCCTCCAGAATAAATGAAGATGCCATACCTTGAATGGTTGAATATTTTAGTATTACTTACTGTTAGCGTATAATTTGGGTTGGCGTTATCATTCGAATAGACATGAATTCCGGAAGTTCCATTTTTAATAATCGCATAGTTGATGGTGGATTCTTTTGCCTCGTGAAAGTATATTCCATAATATTGTCCTTCCACATCTTGATACATTTGTTCGAGTCGATCGCCTTTAAAAACAACTTCGTTGCCCAAATTTCCTTCAACATGCAACGTAGATTTATAGACATAAAGCAAGGAGTTTTTGTGTAAATGTATTTGTGTCCCGGCAGGAATTGTTAATGTTTTAGCCGAATCTACGGCTGCATATCCATAAATAACATGTGGCTTATCATTTGCCCACGTTCCTTCGTTAAGGTCCTTATAATGAAAATAAGCGTCTTGTCCCCAAACAGCTAATTTTACATATTGATCCACGCCATTGGTCCGAAATCGAATAGAATCCTCAATAATTAATGGGAGTGTTTGTCCATTGGTAGTTAAGGTTACTTCAACAAAGGCGAAAAGACTGTCATTACCCAATATCTTGGTGTCTTTAATTATGTTTTGGCTTATCCCATCAACATTCATTCTGAAAAAAGAATTGGCGCCCCCCATTAATTCAATTTCCTCGATGACAAGCGTTTTTTTTTCGTTGTTATAGATCTTAAATTGTTGCGTAGTTGAACCAATAGTGGTAAAAACGGTGTCAAAAACCAAGGTGTCTAAGGAAAAACTCAAGTGTTTTTTTGAAAACGAATTATTTTTCCCACAACTTGCAGTAAGGGATAGTAATCCGAGCACGAAACTAAAGAGAATGAAAGAAATTAGTTTATTTTTCATGGTTCTTCAAGGGGCAAATCTACGTATTATTAGGGTTTTAATAAACAATTCGTTTTTCTTTTTATTGTTCAATTTTCAATCAATAATAAATAAATACCTTTATTCATTATTTTTAATTATACATTAGATTGAACCTTCTTGCCTTAGAGTTGTAATTGAAAAAAAAATACCATGAAAACTTTAATTTTTTCTATTTCGTTTTTTCAAGTTGCGATCTTATTTTCACAGCCTCCGGAAGAAAATAAGGTGATAAATTCATCATTCAATTCTAATTCATCAAGTCCAATTATAGTAACGGATTCCATTCAATTGGAAAATTTGAATGAGGTAGAAATAATTAGCACGAAAAAACCAAGTAAAAACAGGGAGGCTGTCTCCAATTCAAAGCAGGAAATTAAATCTATTAGTACTACTTCCGATAAATTTATTGAGAAAAAGAAGGCGGCTTCTAATCAGCCAAGCTCTCGATCTGCCGATGCCCCTTTACAAGAAAAAATGGATGAGGATGTGCGTATATTAAAAGAAGAAGATCCAAATTCTTTTGACTATAATTTATTCTACTACATCTCTGGTAATTATAACGTTGAACGTGAAACTGAATTAAGTAAAGCGGAGCAATTGTTTCCCTTAGATCCAACAGTATTATCACAATGTTTAGGAAATGCGATGGTGAAAAATGATTCGGTAGGGACAATAAACTATTTAGAAAAATTACAAGTCAATAACTTACTTTCTGAAGAAGTTATCTCATACGCAAAGGATTTACTACTCTCTGGCGCAGAAAATCAGGTATTGATCACCCATGGATTTTTTGATTCGTATGGTGTTGCCTATCAACAATACGTTAATAATTTTCATTCTGAATTAACTACTATTTCGTTGGATCTAATGCAAAGTGAGTCGTATCGCTATCATTTGGCTAAGCAAGGATACCTACTACCGAAGAGTAATACAATAAACACGAGCTATTTAGCTTCTTTTTGTAATTTGAATAGCGATAAAAACATCGCTTTGTCTATGACATTACCAAGAGAATATTTATCCCCGATAAAGGAGTTTTTATTTCCAATTGGATTGGTTTTTGAATACCGACAAAATAATAAGTTATCGAAAGGTGATTTAGTATTACGTAATGAAAAATTATGGAATCAAACATTAGAAAAACGAAACATGAATCAATATCAATCAATAGAAAGCAATAATTTATCATCTAACTATTTACCCATGTTACTTTTTCTAAAAGCTGAATATGCATCGTTAGGTGATGAATTGAAATTGGAATGGGTAGAGAAAGAAATAGATCTTGCGGCACGAAAATCTGGGAAAAAAAGCTTTATCAAGAAACATTAAGATGCTATTACTTAAAAAAAAGTATGATTCTATTGCTGATGAAGAATTGATGGCCTTGCTGTCAAAAGGGGATAAGCGTGCGTTTGATGAGTTATATCATAGGTATTCGGGTGTATTGTTTGGGTATTTTAATAAAATGCTTTGGCGTGATCGTGAAAAAGCGGAAGATTTAGTCCATGATATTTTTGCAAAGATTATTGTCTCGCCACAATCTTTTGATGTTACTCGCTCTTTTAAAACTTGGTTGTTTGCTGTAGCATGTAACATGTGCAAAAATGAATATAAGCGGAAAGAAGTGAGGAAAAATACTTCGATAGGAATTGACAATCACATTTCGATTAAAAGTGATGTGAATGTTTTTAATGAAGTGCAAGATAAAATATTTATGTCGGCATTTGACAAAAGCTTGATCCAATTGGATGAAAAACACCGCGATGTATTTTCTCTTAGGCATCTTCAAGGATTCTCCCTAAAGGAAATTGCAGATGTGTTAGAAATCAATGAGGGGACTGTCAAATCTCGCTTGTTTTATGCGACAAAGCAATTAGCAGAAAAATTAAAGGAATATCAAGTGGTATTAAGTCATTAAAAATAAAAAAATG
>CAMCQW010000009.1 GCA_945877045.1 Chryseobacterium gleum | reverse complement strand
ATTTGAAACCAATAATTTAGACTTTGGTTGGGATGGTTCTTATGGATTAGGCGGTGCGGATGCCTTACCAGGATCTTATACCTATACAATTAATATTAAAGTCCCAGAAAATGACGATCGTGTTATTATAACCGGGCATGTTAATTTAATCCGATAATCCCGATGTCGCATCGTAGCAAAGATTAAATTAAACCAATCAATCACTACGCTTGAGTATTTTTTAATTCAATCCAGCAAACAGAACGCTTTAATTAACAAAACGCCACTGAAACTCCCTACAAAGGAAAATCAATTGTTACATTTGTTATTAATTAATAAAAGCGAGATTTACTAAATGCAGCGGCAATTCTTTTCCAATCTCTTTTTAACACTTTTCTTGAATTTGCTCATTAAGCCAATCGCAATATTTGCCATTGACGCAACAGTTCAAAATAGGGTGGGACAAGAAGAATATGGCCTTTATTTTACGCTCTTGAATTTAACGGTAATTTTCAATATTTTTTTAGATTTTGGAATTAATAATTACACGACTAAAACAATCGCACAAAACACACAGCAAACAAGCACTTATTTTGGTAGCTTAATGGCGTTTAGGCTTTTGTTGTTTGTGATCTATTGCTTACTTATATTTAGTCTTTCTTATCTTCTAGGCTACTCATGGCGAGAATTTTATTTGTTGCTATTTCTTGCCATCAATCAATTGCTGATATTGTTTATAGCCTTTTTTAGAAGTCATTTCGCCGGACTACATTTATTTAAAACGGATGCGATTATTTCTGTTTTGGACAGAACCCTACTCATAATATTTGCCGGAGCGATCCTATTTGTGTTACATAGGGACACAAATAAAATCGATTGGTTTATTTACACACAAACTAGCTGCTATTTAATCACGGTTTTAATTTCCATATTTCTATTGAGAAAAAAAATCAAGGGCCCAATATTAAATTGGGACTTTCAATTTAGCTTATCTATAATTAAACAAAGTCTACCCTATGCCCTGTTGATATTTCTAATGTTATTATACAATCGAGGCGATGCCGTTATTTTGGAAAGGCTTCATATAAATGGGCGCGTAGAAGCTGGTTATTACGCACAGGGCTATCGCTTATTAGATGCCGTTTATATGTTTGGGATGATCTTCGCTGGATTATTGTTTCCCATGTTCTCTCGCTTGTTAAAGGAGTCCTTAAATGAAGTTTTTTTACTTATGAAAACAGCGGGAAACTTGTTGATTGGTGGCGCTATAGTCATTGTTGCAGTAACAACATTCAACGCTGAATGGTTGTTATCATTAATTTATACAAATGTGGAGGAAAGCGCTGTTATTTCATTTTGCCTATTAATTATTTGTTTTATTCCGATAAGCATGAGCTTTATTTTTGGGACGCTATTAACAGCTAATGGAAATTTGAAAACATTGAATATTATTTCTTTCTTTGGCGTTTTATTAAATTTTATTTCTAATGCCCTTTTAATCCCTGTGATTGGTGCAAAAGGGGCGGCAATTTCAGCTTTAACAACCCAGTTTTTTGTTGCTTCAGTTCAATTTTATTATGCCTATAATACCATCCACCTGAGCATCGTTTGGAAAGAAATTAATAAATATATATTGCTGATAATCATGCTATTAGGTGTCAGTCTTTTATTGTTATATGCTGGCTTTTCTCATGGATTTATTGTCTTTATGCAATTAATATTGGGTGGCTCATTATTATTTTTATTATCATTCATTGATATAAAACAGCTTAAAAAAACACTATTTTTTAGGCCACCACCCAATAATTATCCTTAAAACTAGTTAAAACAAATCTTGAAAATAGATTAACTTCGCCTAAAACAATTACGTCAATGGAAAACAAAAAACCAGATTTAGCTGAAAGCAGACAAACGCTACTTCGTTTCCTTTTAGCAAAAAGAAAACCAATTGTAATAATAACAGCCCTTATTTCATTGGGCTCTGTTGTAGCAAGTTTGTTAATGACTCCCCTGTATTTATCTACAGCCATCGTTTTCCCGGCAGCAACAAGCAGTGTTTCTTTTTCTGAACAGCGAAACGCTAAATCAGCAGCAATGGATTTTGGAGAAGAAGAACAAACGGAACAATTGGTGCAAATCCTTCAATCTTCTAGAATTAGGGACAAAATAGTAAATCAATTTAACCTAATGGCGCATTATGAAATAGCAGCCTCTGATGTTAATAAGAATTACAAACTTACAAAAGCTTATGATGGCCATTTTTCATTTGGAAGAACACGATACGGCTCCATAAAAATCGAAGTGTTGGATGAGGATCCTAAGCTTGCCGCATTAATGGCAAATAAAATTGTAGATTTGATAGATACGGTAAAAAACGATATGATATCTGAGCGGACAATCCCTGCATTTGAAGTTAATCGCCGGAAAAAAGAGCAAATGGAACGCGAGAGAGATTCTGTATTAAACTGCCTAGATAGTTTAGCAGAGATGGGTGTTATTGCTTTAGATGTCAGGTCAAATCTTTTTCAGGCTTATGTAGATTCTAAAGATGCCACGGATCGTGCGGAATTAAAAAAGAAAATAGAGATTAACATGAAGCATGGAGCAAAATATGATGGGCTTGAATATATACGAAATGAGAAGACGGTTAAACTAGAAGACTTTAGAATTTCTTATGAACAAGCGGAATCGGATGCTAACGCAAAATTTAATCATAAATTTATTGTCGAAAGGGCCGTCGTCGCCGATCGAAAAGAAAAACCTAAGCGAATGATAATTGTATTCATTGCAACTATTGCAGGATTTGTATTATCAATATTTAGCCTCCTCATTTTGGATAAGTATAAAGAGTTGTCAAAATAATCATATTGCAAGCACGAGCAAATTCGATTCTACTCATTATAGGCGTTATTTTAAGCGCTTCTTTTGGACTTTCAGTATATTACGACACCCCCTTAATTTTTATTATTCCTCCCTTCTTGGCGGCGGTTTATTTTACTGTTTTTTATACAGAAACAGCATTTCTCTCGCTTGCTCTATTTGCCCCATTATCAGTAAATATTGAAGAATATACGAGCGACATTGGTTTATATATTCCAACAGAACCAATATTATTTGGCTTGCTATTATTCCTATGTGCCACCCAAATAAAATCACCTTTTTTAGGAAGGGAAATATGGAAGCACCCTATTATCTATACCTGGCTAATTCTACTATCTTGGGTTTTTATCACATCAGTGACAAGTTCAAACCCATTAATTTCCTTTAAGTTTTTGTTAGCGAAGTGTTGGTTTGTAATACCTGTTTTATTTTTTGGACCTTTCTTTTTTCGGAACGAGAAAAACATAGTAAGATTCTTTATCCTGCTAACAATTGGCGTTTCCATTACAGCACTATACACGATTTTACACCATGCAAGTTATAATTTTGGCGAAAAAGAAAGTCATTGGGTGATGTATCCTTTTTTTAAAGACCACACCATTTATGGCGCTACAGTGGCTCTTTCTATACCGATTTCCATCTCTTTATTATTGATCGTAAAACAACGGCCATTAACACAATTTTTATTGCTCTTAATGGCAATAATATTACTGCTAGGTTTGTACTTTTCATATACTCGCGCCGCTTGGCTTAGTGTTATTATAGCGTTAGCGATAGGATTATACGTCCATATTAAGCTAAAAAAGCAATTAATTATAGGTGCAGGAATTCTATTATTGTTGTTTGTTACTTTTAAATGGGATTCAATTCAATTAGAATTGTCTCGTAATAAGCAGGATCACACAACTGAAGATTTTGGAGAGCGACTTCAAAGCGCAGGAAATGTAACAACGGATGCCTCAAACCTTGAAAGAATTAACCGGTGGACATGTGCCATCGAAATGTTCAAAGAAAGACCATTTTTCGGCTTCGGTCCAGGGACATATTCCTTTGAGTATGCAAGATTTCAACGCCCTGAGAACCTTACAATTATATCCACTAATTTTGGTGATTTAGGGAATGCTCACAGTGAATATTTAGGCACATTATCAGAAATGGGCTTGCCAGGCATGATATTTTTTATAGCGTTTGTGTTTGCTGTTTTCTACGCTTCAATTCAATTATATCATAAAACATCGCCAAATGAAACGACAACAAGAATAGTTGTAATGGCTATAATTATATCTTTATCTACCTATTTTACACATGCATTTCTAAACAATTTTTTAGATACCGATAAAGCTGCCGTCCCGGTTTTTGCTTTGTGCTCTATTGTTGTTACCCTCAACATGAGGCATCATTTATCTACTAATCCAAAGTGATGGATTCAACGATTGGGTGCCTAATCCAACAACCATGTGTATTTCAAAATGCAATACTGAAAACGAACCTCCATCAAGCATTACTGTCCCAATATTTTGTTTAACACTTATTTTGTCTCCTACTTTTACATTCGCATCTTGTAGGTTGCTGTATACAGAGCGATAATTTCCATGTTTAATAATTACAACCTTCCCTGCTCCATTTACATTAATTATTGCGCTTACAACCCCTTCAAATACAGCTCTTGCTTTTGAGTTTCCTGCACAGGTAATATCAATACCATTGTTGTTTGTGTATACGCCGGCCAATGTCGGGTGGGCGTTTTTTCCATATTTCTCTGTGATGCTTCCATTTGAAACTGGAGAAGGTAATCGCCCTTTGTTTGCCTCGAAATTTTTTCCAGTAATAGAACCTTCCGTTGAAACCGGAGCTTCGTATTTTACCACTTTGACAGGATCCGCCTTTTTTTCTGAAGGCAAGACATCTGTTTTGGGCACCTCTTTTTTATTCTCTTTTTTATTTTCTTTTTTCGCTGCCTCTTCTCTCTTTCGCACCTCTTCTTTTTTGCGAGCCTCTTCTTTTTTCCTTTCGATTTCTTGAGAAGCGGCGATCTCTTGTCGTATTGCTGCATTTATACGGCTTTTCAACTCATCTTTTTTCCTTTCGTCTTCCTTCAGTAAGGCATATAATTTAGCTTCTTCCGCCTTGAATTTTTGATAATTTTTTTCTTTTAGAACCTTGTCTCCCTCAATTTTTTCTCTTTCACTTTTCTTTTCATCTAATGCTATTTCTTTCGCTGTTTTTTCCTGTTTAATAGTAACTATTTCCGTGTCGATTAAGCCATGGTGAAGTCTTAATAATCCAACTTGTTTCCGTTGTAATCCAGCGACCTTTTTTAAATATAAATTTCTTTTTTGAGCCTCGTTATAGGACCTTGAAGAGAGTAAAAACATTAGCTTGCCAACCTTATTACGATTCTTATAAGCAAAAAAGATCATTTTCTTATATTGCTTTTTTAAGTTGGAGAGCCGCTCTAGCAAGCGCTTAATTTCATTTTCTTTTTCAATTACTTTTATTTCTGCCACTCTTACTTGTCCGTCATAAATTCGGACAAGCTCCTCTCTATTTTTTATTTGATTATCCAGCAACTTTAGTTCTGTAAAGGAGTTTTTCGCGTTGTTTTTTACTTTGTTAAGCAATGCTTTTGTTTGGGAAATCTTCTTTTCAATAATTTTTTGCTCTTTTTGTAATTTGTCACTTTTTACTTGTCCATGGACAAAACTACAAATGAATAACATTAAAAAGAGGCTAATTACATGTTTCATATTGTTCTGGGATTATAAAAATTAACTCTAAGGGTTCATTAATTTCGACCTTGTCATATCGCATACGAATAAACAGCCTGTTTTGTTTTGTTATTATTAGAATCTCTGTTTCGAAGGGCACATTTATCCCATTAACCAGCTGCCTAGACAAATAATTTATTGTAACGCTTGTTTCGTCTGCCGAGCTAATTATTTCAGTTCCGCTAAGGTTGTCGGAGGCGCCATTAAAAATATAATTTATGAGTATATCGTCGTCTTTTTGACCACGACTAATTTTAGAAGTAATTATATTAAGGGGTTTGTCGGAGGAAAGAAACACCGGTCTTATAGTGTCAAAATAGATGGGCCTCCCCATGAAGAGCTCTTCTAAATTTTGCAATTCAAGGTTAATTCCAATTAACTCTTTAAAATAGTCTAGAGTTTTAACGGAGTAACACCTCTCTCTTTTGTTAACGACGGTCACACTATCTTTGTTGATTGAGGCAATAACAATGGGGACATTTAAATAGCTTATTATGGTGTTAATAGCACTATCCCCAATAATTTTCAAGCTTGTTTTAAATGAAATTTCCTGCGATGAGTCCGCGTAATCGACATTTAACTTTGAGTAAAAAGTCATAGTCTTGACATGTGAGAGGCTATCGAGCCGATGAATCAACTCTTTTTCTTTTGTAATTACGGGGGCTTGTTCCACCATTACCACATCACTCAATTTTTTTGAGCACGAGAATAAAATAGAAACTATACTAAGACTAATTAGTAGGCGCATAATATTTTTTTGATTCAATTTTCTTGGGCAAAAGTTCGTTTGTTGATCCGAGCTTTATCGCGTTTGTCCATTCAATTATTGCTTCTTGTGTTTTTCCATTAAAAAAGTAAGCGTCCCCCAACCAATCTATAATTAAGGAATTCGTTGGGTCTAATTCTTTAGCGGTCTTCATAATCGACAAGCCATCAAGATAATTTAGCTTTACTAAAAGAACATATCCTTTTATAGCAAGAAACAACCCGTTGTCAATTGCTTTCGAAATCGCAAAATCACTTAGGTTTTCAGCATAGTCGAGTGTTAAATTATTTTTCGCAAGTTGTAAGGCAAATGAGACGTGAATTGTCGCGCTTTCAGGGGCCCTTTTAAGCGCTTTTTCATAGTATTCGCAAGCCACAATTGTTTTTTTTAAGCCGAAATTAGCTTCGCCCATTTGTGCCATCAATTCTGCTTCTGTGCCATCATCTTTGACAACAAATTGTAGGCCAGATTCAAGATAGTTTAGCGCTTCATTATACTTCTTAAGTTTATTTGCCGCCAATCCAGCGGTTAAATTCACAAAAGTATTCGTCGGGTATAATGAAAGGGCCTCCAAACTATTTTTATACAAGGAATTCCAGTTTTCAGATTGAAATTCCAGTAATAGTATTTGTTGCCAAACTGGAAATAAATCCGGATTGATATTTACAGCCATTTGATAAGCATGAATGGCCGATTTAATATCATTGTTCTTTACAAAGCAATCCCCTTGAATAGTGTACGACTTTTCATTTTCTGGATATCTTTCTACCATATAATTAACAAGCTCAACTACTTCAATACCACAGCCTTCAATTTTTTGTGTTTGAATAAGAATATTCATTTTTTGATCAATACTTGGCCCTTCTTTTTTAACGGCAGTTTTCAATAAGGCGAGTCCTTTTTTGTACTCCTTCTTTTCCATGTACATTTCTCCTAACAATAAGGTGGCAAGACCGTTATCTGGATCTTTTTCTACCAAATCATTCAATAAATTAAACGCCAGCTCATATTTCTGATTTTCCATATAGGTGTCAACGAGTACGGCCAAAAAGACAGGGTCATCATTAAATAATTTCCGGCCATCCTCTAGTGTTTTTATAGCAAGATCGGGCTTCATCATTAATTCATACAGCCTATATTTCTCCATTTGCAAAGAAACTTCCTGTCCATTTTGTTCAATAAGCCGATTAAGAATCTTTAATGCTTTGGCATACTCTTTTATTTCAGCATAATTATTTATGGCCCCCATATAATAAGTTGCATTGTTTTGGTCGGTCAATATTAAGCGTTCAAAAAACTGAGCAGCTTTTTTATAATCTTTCATTTCCGAATACATGTAAGCAAGTTCGGCTATATAATAAGAGTTTTTTGGATCGAGCTTTGCCGCTAGTTCACTGTGTTCCGCGGCTTTGTCAATTTGCTGATTTATTAAGTATAATTGAGCCAATGCAAAATGAACAGCATCATCTGAAGGATTTATTTTAAGACAAGATTCAAAATCGATAATGGCTTTATTATAATTTCCTGTAATATAATTTCTAATCCCTTGATGAAAGGAGGTCTTAAAATTATTAGCGCTGCTAATTGGACCAGTTACGTCAGAAGAAGTTTTGCAAGCCCCCAACAGAAGTGCCGAAAATAGAATGATGCAATACTTATTCATTAACTGTCGAAAAATCACCGATACTGAGTACAGAGGAAGGGCTTTTTAGCACAACATGTGCGCCTATCATAGAGTTAGTTATATTCATATTGTTAATCGTGCAATCATATTGTAAAATAGAATCGGAAATCCTACTATCAACAATGCGGCTGTTTTTTCCTATTGAAACATGTGGCCCAACGATAGAATTTTCAATAACGACGTTTTCACCAATAAAACAAGGTTCAATTATTATAGAATGTTTACTCATGAGATTCTTTCGGATTGGAGTTGGATTCTTCTGAAAGTCGTAATCCAAAACCCGGCTATTTGTGTGGACTGTTACGTCTTTATTCCCACAATCTAGCCATTCATTTACCGCCCCAGGCCTAAACAAACATCCTTTTTCTGTTAAGCGTCGAAGGGCATCAGGCAGTTGGTACTCCCCGCTTTTTATAACATTGTTACTTACTAAATACTCTAATTCATGTAACAATTTCTGTCCTTCTTTAAAATAATACACACCAATCATGGCTAGGTCGGAAACAAACACCTGTGGTTTTTCTATGTAATCAACAATTTCCCCCTGTGGGTTTAATTTCACCACCCCAAATTCGCTTGGGTTTTCTATTTGTTTAACCCATAATATTCCATCGTCTTCAGCTCCTATTTTAAAATCAGCATGAAACAAGGTGTCTGCAAATGCAACGACGACAGGTCCCTTTAGCAAGTTTTTTGCACATAAAACAGCATGTCCAGTTCCTAGTGGGGTTTCTTGATAGTGTATTGAGCCACGCGCTCCAAATTTCTCTGCAACGGCGATTAATTCGCGCTCCGCTTCTTCGCCAAAGTGTCCCACAACAAATGCAATTTCTTCTATTTTTGAACCGCAGACAGCGACTATGTCTTCCACTAATCGGTGTACAATTGGTTTTCCACCAACCGGGATCAATGGCTTGGGAACCGTTAATGTGTGTGGTCTTAATCTACTGCCTCTACCGGCCATTGGGATTATTATATTCATCGCATTAATTTTTTCCGGTACTACCAAAGCCATCACGGCCCCGATCAGTCTTGTTTAATTCACCTTGCTCAATCCATTTTGCTTTTGCTACTTCACAAAAAACCAACTGTGCAATTCTGTCTCCGGGATTGAGTAAAAACGGAACAGAGGAAAAGTTAATCAAGATAACGCCAATTTCCCCCCTGTAATCAGAATCAATGGTCCCTGGAGTATTTAAAACACTGATGCCATGTTTTAATGCTAAACCACTTCTGGGGCGGACTTGACATTCAAAACCTGATGGGATTTCTAAATAAATCCCAGTTGGAATAAGCTTTCTTTCCAATGGCTCCAATGAAATGGGCTCTAGAGTATTGGCTCTAACGTCCATCCCTGCCGAACCAACAGTTTCATAATTTGGGAGCTCGTACTTTGAGTTATTCAAAACTTTAACATCCATATTTTTTACTTTTCCATTCAAAATTAACGAAAACCTTGGCTTACTAATCGTTTAATGCCCGGAGTAATCAACAAAGCAATTAACAATTGACTCAAAACCTTATTTATGTTGATAATTTCATAAGCGATACGTTACAAAATAGTCATTTTAAGATTAAATTTGTCGCTTATGATGCCAAAAGGAAAGTTAATTATTATAGGTGGCGCTTTAGATAAAGGGAGTTTTACAGAAAACACTTTCGCCGACCAAGTAGAAGAAAATTTAAATTTTTTTGAAAAAGGAATTTTAAAGCGAATTATTGATGAGTCTAAATATCAGAAGGACTCTAGAATAGAAATTGTTCCGACAGCGTCTAAAATACCAGACTTAGTTGGTGTTGAGTATGCAAGGGCATTTGGTTATTTAGGAGCTGAAAATGTGGGGGTTTTAAATATTGAAAACAGGGAGGAAGCTCTTTCATTAGCTGCGCTTGACCGAATAGCCGCCGCAGACGTTATTTTTTTTACCGGGGGAGATCAATTAAGATTAACATCAATATTTGGAGGGACATTAATTCACGATTTGTTATTAAAAAAATACTTGGAGGAGGATTTTTTATATGTAGGAACGTCGGCAGGTGCTGCTTGCGCTTCAAAAAACATGATTTATCAAGGGTCAAGTAGAGAGGCCTTGTTAAAAGGAGAAATTAAAATCACTAGTGGATTAGGCTTTATGGACAATGTGATTATTGATACTCATTTTGTCCAGCGCGGAAGAATTGGTCGGCTTTTTCAAGCGGTTGTTGGTAACCCAAAAACGTTGGGAATTGGTTTAGGTGAGGACACAGGACTTCTTATTAAAAATGGTGTTTCAATGGAGGCTCTAGGTTCAGGTCTAGTAATTATTGTGGATGGCCGACAAATTTTAGACTCTAATATTACGGACGTAGCGTTGGGAGAACCCATCTCAATTAAAAACCTAGTGGTTCACGTAATGAGTCAGGGTGACGTTTATTGTTTGGGAACAAATGATTTAACGATTAATAATAAACCTAGTTTAGAATGAAGTTAATTATTCATGGTGGTTTTTTTAGTGAGTCAACGCAGACCGCGAAAACGAAAGAGCTAAAGCAGACTGCTCTCAAAGAGATCATACAAAAATCTTATCAGTTTCTCTTGTTAAACTCAGCTATTGATACAGCGGTTTATGCTGTTTCATTAATGGAAGACCACCCACTTTTTAATGCAGGACTTGGTTCTCAAATTCAAAAAGACGGCAAAATCCGCATGAGTGCCTCGGTGATGGATGGAAAGACGAAAAAATTTAGCGGTGTACTAAATATTGAGTCAATTCAACACCCAATTCATGTTGCTCAAGCCTTGCAGTTTGAAAATGATCGTGTGCTCGGTGGAGAGGGAGCGAATGAATTTGCTGTGAAAATGGGCGTCCCGTTTTTTAATGTTGAAACGATTGAGCGTCGCCAAGAATATCAAGAAAGATTAATCTCTTCAGGTCAAGGTACTGTGGGCTGTGTAGCTCTTGATAAAGAGGGAAAACTCGCGGCGGCAACGTCTACTGGCGGCAAGGGATTTGAAATGTCTGGCAGGATATCCGATTCAGCTACCGTTGCGGGGAATTATGCGAATGATTTTTGTGCCATTAGTTGCACAGGCGTTGGTGAGGATATTGTTGCTTGTGCTTTGGCGGCAAAGATTGTTACGCGGGTTACTGATGGTCATACAATTGAAGAGGCATTTACAAAATCTTTTAATGAACTAAAAGAGTTTGATGGTTTTGCCGGAGCGATTGGTATTGATGTTCATGGAAATATGCACTATAAAGAGTCGCATCCTAACATCGTTTACGCCTCTTTTGACGGTGTTGAGCTTTCAGTATTTAATTAATCCGTATTTTTTAGGAGTCTAGTTAGCATTTTTAAATTGTTAGTACCAAATTCAAAACAATCAAGTTCTTTTTATCGATTAGTTAGCGCCCAATTGATTAAATTTGTAAAAATTACCAATAAACTATGTTAGAGATTCAACGATTGCGA
This sequence comes from Chryseobacterium gleum, assembly GCA_945877045.1. Classification (GTDB taxonomy): domain Bacteria; phylum Bacteroidota; class Bacteroidia; order Flavobacteriales_D; family Crocinitomicaceae; genus UBA952. The sequence continues at coordinate 7,550 of CAMCQW010000009.1, read as the reverse complement.
TCGGATAAAGAAGGGGTGTTAAACGGACTTTTTAAAAGAAACATTGATGCTGCCAATACGATTAATGAAATTTTGGAGATTGATAGTCTTTGGAGATCATCCAAAACAGAACTTGAGTCAATTTTCGCAGAATTAAATCAATTATCACGAAAAGTAGGCCTTCTTTTAAAAGAAGGCCATCAAGAAGAAGCTTCCCAACTCAAAATAGAAACCATTTCCCTTAAAGAAAAAGAAACGAACTTGAAGTTAAAGGTGGAGGAAATGGAGTCAAAAATAAGCGCTCTACTTTATTCTCTTCCGAATGTTCCCCATGAAGATGTTTCACAGGGAAAATCGCCGGAAGATAATGAACAAATTGAACGTTATGGGGAATTTCCTATCTTCTCTTTTTCTACTTCTCCTCATTGGGATTTAGTCAAAAAATATGAGTTAATAGATTTTGAGTTAGGCGTAAAAGTAAGCGGTGCAGGTTTTCCCTTTTATAGAGGAAAAGGAGCAAAATTACAACGCGCATTAATCTCATTTTTTCTAGATGAGGCAGAAAAAGCCGGTTATGAAGAGTTTATCGCGCCACTTTTAGTAAATGAGGCAAGTGGAATAGGAACGGGCCAGCTCCCTGACAAAGAAGGTCAGATGTACTATTCTCCGGCAGACGATTTGTATTTAATCCCTACAGCAGAGGTTCCCCTAACAAATATTTACAGGGACGTGCTATTGCCCAACGAAGACTTTTCAATTAAATTAACGGGTTACACGCCCTGTTTTAGAAGGGAAGCGGGTTCATATGGGAAAGATGTCCGAGGCTTAAACCGTTTGCATCAGTTTGATAAGGTGGAAATAGTACGTATAGAAACCCCTAAAAATTCAGAAAAAGCACTGAATGAAATGGTATCCCATGTTCGTGAATTATTAGTTAAATTAGAATTGCCTTTTCGTGTACTAAGGCTTTGTGGGGGCGATATGGGCTTTGCCTCAGCAATGACCTATGATTTTGAAGTTTATTCTGCCGCACAAGAAAAATGGTTGGAAGTAAGTTCGGTCTCTAGGTTTGATACTTTTCAATCCAATCGCTTAAAACTGCGCTATAAAGATGCCCAAAAGAAATCTCATTTGTGTCATACACTTAATGGCTCCGCTCTAGCGCTTCCAAGAATTTTAGCGGCTATATTAGAAAACAACCAAACACCGGAGGGGATAAACATCCCAACTATATTACAGTCATATACTGGATTCAGTATTATCCAATAATTTATACAGTGTGAATATGAAAAATGGTTTTTTACTTATCGCCGCACTTTTATTAATGGCATGTTCCGACTTTGCAAAAAAAGGCCAATTGGTTAAAATAACGGAGCTTCAAAAAAAAATAAGCGCTTTAGAGGGGCAGGTAACGAAGAATAAAATTGATTCAATTTCCGAAATTAAGTTAGCAACATCGGAAGTTGAATTACGGATCAAAAAAAAACTATATTTAGACACCATTAATTTGGAGCTAGGCAAAAAAATGGACGACTATAAAGTAATGCGAAGATCCTTTGAGCCATTAGCAAAATCATACAGTCAATTAATCAAAGGAATAAATGAAGAGCGTTTGGCATTAAAGAACTTAAAATTAGATGTTCAAAACGGGGAAGGCGAGCGCGGTAAATACGATGAATACATTGCTTTTGAGGCAAACAAAATCAATCAATTAATGACGTTGCTGGAGGCTTATATTTCTTATAAAGATGAAACAATGAAAACATTTTTTCGTCTTCACCCTAGTTTAGATTCTTTATCACGGACCTTACAAAAAGTATAAAATGCCATTTAAAAGGAGTTTATCTTTATTTTTTCTTTTCTTTTCTTTTTTGTCTTTATCACAGACAGAAAACGATTTGAAACTGGCTCAACATTATTATCAAAATGGTGATTTCGAAAAAGCAATTACCTATTACGAAAAAATATACAATTCAGACCAAAACAAAACGGTCTACAATTCATATTTAGATTGTTTAATCGCAACAAAAGATTTTAATACAGCGGAAAAAACGATTAAAAAACAAATTTCATTAAACAAGAAAGATCTAGAAATACTATTACAATTAGGGTTCTTTTATGAAACGATAAAGGAGGATAACAAAGCAAAAAAAACGTTCAATGAGGTGATAGCGCTTACAGCTCAAAATCCGACAAGTGTCATAGAGGTTTTTAGGGCTTTTATCAAGCAGAACAAAACCGATTTAGCAAAAGAAGTCTTGGATAGAGGGAGTAGACAAATGCCTGATTATCCCTTTCAATTAGTCTACGCCGACTATTATCATTCTATAGGGAATAAGTCAAAAGTTATTGAGACTTATCTTGATTTATTGGATAAATACCCAGAATACCAAGAAGCAATACAATTGGGAATGGAGGCAAAATTTGATTTTTCAGAAGACGGGCCTGATTTGAAAGAAATTAAAAGCGCATTTTTAGAAAAAATACAAAGACCAAACAGTCGATTTGAATTTAGTGAAATGCTAATTTGGCTTTTTTTACAAAACAAAAACTTCTCAGCCGCTTTCGTGCAGGTTGTTGCCCTGGACAAGCGTTTGCGAAACATGGGAGCACGTGTTATGGAACTTGGTAAAATGGCCATTGAAAACGAATCCTTTGAGGAAGCAAGAAAGTGTTTTTATTATGTAATTGAATTGGGTATTGAGGCACCGTATTATTTTGAAGCCGAAATGGCGATGTTAAACACGCGTTATGTCGAACTAAGTCTCTTTAAAATTTATACCAATGAGGAGTTGGAAACAACCCTTAAAGAATATAAAATGGTAATTGATAGGATGGCAAACTCTCGAAAATCTTTCAATGTCATATTAGAATATACGAAGATAATGGCCCAATATGCGGGCAAAAAAGTAGAGGCCATTGCAATCCTTGAGCAATTTATAGCAACACCAGGACTTTCTGACATGCAACGTGCAACGGTTAAAATGTTGCTCGCCGACTTCTATGTCTTAAATGCGAGAATTTGGGATGCTTCAATTTTGTATATGCAAATTGATAATGATTATAAGTTTGATGTTATTGGCAATGAGGCGAAGTATAAGAATGCGCGGGTTTTTTATTTTGATGGCGAATTTGATTTTGCACAATCCCAATTAAGTGTATTAAAAGAATCTACGTCTAAATTAATCGCTAACGACGCGATGCAATTATCTGTTGCGATTACGGATAATTTTGGTTTAGACAGTAATTATCAAGCGATGATGTGGTATGCAAGCGCCGACTTGTTACTTGAACAAAACCAAGTAGACAGCGCCTTCTATCTCTTCGATAGTATTCAACTCAACTATCCCTTTCATTCCTTAAACGATGAGATTTTATATAAAAAAGGACAGGCGATGGAACGCCAAAAAAAATGGGGAGAAGCAAGTGCTTTCTATCAACTTGTGGTATCTAAATACGCGACCGATATTTTAGCAGATGATGCCCTATATCGATTGGCAAAAATCAACGAGAATTATATAAAAGATAAAGAGAAAGCATTGTTTTATTATAAAGAGCTTCTTTTCAACTATTCAAATAGTTTGTATTCCGATGAAACCAGAAACAAAATTCGGGAATTGCGCGGTGATCAGGTTATTGACGATCTATAATTCAGGAAGGTCTCTTGTAAACGAAGGGATTCCTGTTATATCCATTCCGGTTATTAACAAATGTATGTCGTGTGTTCCTTCATAGGTCATCACCGATTCTAGATTTGCCATGTGACGCATCATTGAGTATTCACTTGTTATTCCCATACCACCGTGAATTTGCCTCGCTTCACGCGCAATATTTACGGCGATTTCCACATTGTTTCTTTTTGCCATTGAAATTTGACCGGTTGTCGCTTTACCATCATTTCGCAATTGACCAAGTCTAAATGTCAATAGTTGTGCTTTGGTTATTTCCGTTAACATTTCTGCCAGTTTTTTCTGAACCAACTGAAACGCTCCAATTGGAACCCCAAATTGAATTCTTTCTTTGGAATATCTTACCGCTTGGTCGTAACAATCCATAGCAGCACCTAGCGCTCCCCAGGCAATTCCATACCTTGCGGAGTCTAAACAACTTAGTGGCGCTCCTAAACCAGTCCTATTTGGTAATATATTAGTTTTTGGGACCCGAACATTTTCAAAAATTAATTCACCTGTTGAAGAGGCTCTCAGGGATAGTTTGCCATGCATTTCTGGAGTAGAGAACCCTTCCATTCCTCTTTCTACGATCAAGCCGTGAATCCTTCCGGTTTCATCTTTAGCCCATACAACGGCAATTTGCGCGAAAGGGGCATTTGATATCCACATTTTTGCGCCATTCAGTATTACATGGTCTCCATCATCTTTAAAATTAGAAAGCATGCCGCCGGGATTCGATCCAAAATCAGGTTCTGTTAATCCAAAACAACCCATCATTTCTCCAGAAGCAAGCTTCGGTAAAAAGCGGTTTTTCTGTTCTTCAGAACCGTATTTCCAAATTGGATACATTACCAAGGAGGATTGAACGGAAGCAGTAGATCGCAAACCTGAATCACAACGCTCCAATTCTTGCATGATAATTCCATAAGAAATTTGGTCTAACCCGGAGCCACCGTATTCAACAGGAATATATGGACCAAAGGCCCCGATTTCTCCAAGTCCCCTTAAAAGGTGCATTGGAAAAGTTGCTTTTTCGTAATGTTCATCAATAATTGGCGACACTTCTTTTTTAACCCATTGTCTCGCTGTGTCACGGATTAGTTTATGTTCTTCGGAATATAAATCATCTAAATTGTAATAATCAGGATGCTTAAAAAGATCGGATTTCATCAAATATGTTTTGGTGATGCAAAAGTAATCAATAAATAAAACTTAATTTAAAAGAGTTTCTATTTAATTTTGTGGAACTAATTTAAATAGGAATTCAATTATGAATGAAACCTTATCACTTCATCTACGAGACCCACAAATTTCTATGGGGTGGGTGCTAACGTGTTCTTTTTCTTTCCTACTTATCGCAATTGCCTCTTCTCGACAAGTAAAATTGATTCCTTTAGTTTTCTCAGGCTTTTATCGGATTCAAAAAGAAGATTCTTTCAATCATGATTCTGAGAGAATGAGTTTGGCTACTTTTCGTTTACTAACCTTGAATTTTGTAATTGGCGCAGCTTTAGCACTTTTATTAATCATTGATTTGAACGCGAAAAGCCCTGGAACATGGCTAATTGCATTTTTAATTCCAGTTATATTATTAATATATTGGAAGGCTGGGCAAGGTCTGATTTACGCGATGATTGGAAAACACCCTATAATAAGGCAACTAAAATATCACTTGCGATTCGCAATCTGTGCCGGCGGATTTTTCTTTTTAACGATTGCCATTATTATTACATTAAATAAATCATTAGTTGAAATGATGTTTTCCGTCTTTTTAGTGGGCTTTTTTCTCATGTATCTAAATCGCTTAATAAAAGGAATAATCGCGTCAATGTTAATGGGAATTAGGTGGTATTACATTTTGTTGTACTTTTGCGCCGTTGAAGTTTTGCCAATGATAGCTCTTTATGTTTTCTTTGGTAGCAAACTGTCTTCATTTGTTAAGTAGCACAATTTTAAACTTTTAGACTTGGCAATAAAAACTATTCTAGTGTCTCAACCTCAACCTGAAGGGGACAACTCGCCTTATTTTGACTTAGCAAAAAAATACAAAATCAAGATTGATTTTCGCCCATTTATCAAGGTGGAAGGAATTTCCGTGAAAGAATTTCGCGCCCAAAAAATAAATCTAGTTGATCATACCGCTATAATTATTACTTCTAAAGTTGCTGTGGATCATTTTTTTAGGATTGCTGAAGAATCAAGATTTACTGTGCCAGAAGAGATGAAATATTTTTGCATTTCTGAAGCTGTGGCGCTTTACCTACAAAAATACGTGGCTTATCGTAAGCGGAGAATTTTCTTTGGAAAGCAAACAATTGAAGATTTAGTTGAGGTAATGAAGAAGCATAAATCAGAAAACTTTCTCTTGCCGTGCACGGATATTCTTCGAGACAATATACCATCAACCTTAGAACTAAGTAAAATACGGTTTTCTAAAACAATCCTATACCGAACTGTCGCGTCTGATCTTTCGGATTTAGAAAATGTCTACTACGATTTATTAGTCTTTTTCAGTCCTGGAGGAATAGAATCACTATTTGTAAATTTCCCCGATTTCAAACAAAACACCACTGCGATAGCCGCTTTTGGCCCTACAACGGCAATGGCAGTTGAAAAGCACAACTTACGTCTTGATGTAAATGCACCGCACCCGAAAGCGCCATCTATGGTTGGTGCAATTGAGCTTTTTATCTTAGAACAACTCAAGAAAAAATAACACATTCACTTTTTTTCGTCCTTTCTTTATAGTGCCTTCTTATTAAATTAATATTAATAAGCTAAAAGTTTTGTTTGCTAGAAATTTGGAGTTAATTTTACGCTAAACTTTAATCTTTATAAAATGAAAAAACTTTTACTATCAGCCTTGTTGCTTTCAGCAACATCCGCTACAACTTTTGCACAGTTGGCGCCTGGAAGCCTTGCTCCAGACTTCACTGTAAGTGCTTATCAGCCCTGGTTGTCTACCGCTGGAATGACAAACAATGGTTCTTATAAATTGTATGACTATCTTGATGCTGGTTATACAGTTATTTTAGATGTTTCTGCAACTTGGTGTGGTCCATGTTGGAATTATCATTTATCAGGTGCATTAGAAGATGCGTATGCTGCACACGGTCCAGCAGGAGAGCCCGGCGTTGCTGCAAACACAACAGATGATCTTATGGTTATTTGGATTGAGGGCGATGGTGCAACTGCGGATGCTACGATGTTAGACGGATCAGGTGCTATTGGCAACTGGACAAATCCTAATGCTGCAGGTCAAATACAATTCCCGATGGCGAATCCAATTACGGCTACAGCAAATACAATCAACACAAATTTTAACATTGGTTATTTCCCAACAATCTACAAAATTTGTCCGAACCGTGTAGTAACAGAGATTGGCCAAGCAACTGCAGCTGCTATTTATACAGCAATTGGTTCTTGCCCTCCTCCAGCTTCAAATCCTGCAGACGTAGCAGCACTTACTTATGAAGGTTCTTTAGTTCATTGCCAAGGGTCTTATACTCCAGAGGTGAAAATTCAAAACAATGGAACAAGCCCCTTAACTGCTGCAACTGTTACTGTAACTCAAGGTGGAACAACGGTTTCAACTGGAACATATTCAGGAAGTTTAGCTACATATGGTGTTGCAACAGTTACTTGTACACCAATTGCAAGTTTCATGGGTGGCGCTTTGGTTGTTACGGTTGCTACAGCAGCTGATGCAAACGCGGCAAACAATGGCGTGAATGCAACGGTTGCTGCGGCATTAGTTGCTTCTAATCAGTATGTAACAGTTAACATTACAACCGATGCGTATGCAACGGAGACTTCTTGGACGATTAAAAACAGCGCGGGTACAACGGTTGCTTCGGGTGGTGGTTATGGTCCAGATTTAGGAGCTGCAGGTCAAACAGT
>CAMCQW010000008.1 GCA_945877045.1 Chryseobacterium gleum | reverse complement strand
TGGTCTACTTCTTTCGTTCTTTCTTTTAGGTTTTGATTGGAAATTTTTTGAAGCAGATCCACTGAAATGTGCGTCAGGGAATTGTTTTCAATAATCGAAGGATTTAAATCTTGTGGAATAGCAATGTCGATGACAATTTTTTTATCTTGCTCTCCATTTAGTATAGCAGCATAAATTTCTGGCGAAATAACGTGGTGATCAGCGCCTGTGCACGAAATGATAACGTCAAAACCTTCTCGATAAGTCATTAAATCATCCAGGCGATATGCGGAACATTTTAGTTCCGTTGCTAAAACTTCTGCGTTGGCCAATGTGCGGTTAAACACGGCGAAATTTTTGTAGCCATGTTTTTTTAAATAATGACTCATGGTGGTATTTGTAACGCCAGCCCCAATCACTAAAATACGTGCGTCTAAGTGAATATTTAATCGTTTCAAGTGCTGATAAGCCAAAGAAACAACGGAGACTGGCTTGGTAGCAATACTCGTTTCTGTGTACACTTTTTTGGCGGTTTCGATAACGTGCTTCATCAATAGTCGAAAACGATCGCCAGTTAAACCCACTTTGCGACAATGTTCATAAGAGTTTCGCATTTGGGTAATAATTTCGCGTTCTCCAACAATCATAGAATCGATCGAAGAAGCGACCGAAAAAGCATGTTCTATGGCTTTTTCGCCTTTATATAATTCTAGATGAAGAAGATATTCTGTTATTTCCGACGGATCTAGATGGGGATACAAGGCCTTCAATAAATCAACAATCCAAGTGTTTGTGAGCACCGCATGGGTAAACAAACTTATTTCAACGCGATTGCAGGTAGAGATAAATAAAAGTTCTGGGATATCAAACCTTGCTTTTAAGGCAAGTAATCGAACTGCTTGATCTGCTTCTTCAATGTGTAAGACACCAATTTTACTTGCTTCAAATCGTCGGTGCGTAAAAGCGATAGTATGAAGTTCGGAGAGCAAATTTATTCTATTTGGGTACAAATTTCGCAAGTGAATCCCGTTCAATTGTCATAGGATTGTCATGAAGCCTTATTTATAGTTGATTTAAATTACAAGAAGAAAATAAGGGCTTGTTTTAAAGGATTTCTTGACAGATTTCCACCAATAATTTTTGTGTAGATTTCGGGTGAAGAAAAGCAATGAGCTTGTTGTCTGCTCCGGGTTTCGGCGTTTCGTGGATCATCTCAAAGCCTAAGGAACTAAGGCGTTTAATTTCTGCATGAATATCATCCACTTCAAAAGCAATATGATGAAATCCTTCCCCCTTTTTTGCAAGGAACTTTCCAATGGGTGAAATGGGATCCATTGCTTCGAGCAATTCAATTTTTGAATCTCCTATTTTTAAGAAGGCTGTTCTCACCAATTCCGATTCAACAATTTCCGTTTTGTAGCAGCTCACCCCTAATAAATTTTCATACGTTTTTAAGGCAGACTCAATGTTCTCTACGGCAATTCCGATGTGCTCAATGTGCTTTATCATGTTAATACTTAATAAATTTTTCAGAGGAGTTGTCGAAATTGATAAAATAGATTCCGTTTAACAATTGCTTACAATCAATTTGGCTATCGAATCCTTTTTTGAGCAAATTTCCAAAGGCATCATAGAGTTCAAACTTGGTTTTTACAGGTTTTGAGTTCGAACTAAAATAAATAATGTCCTTTACTTTGGCGGGTGTTTTAATTACTTTTTTGATGGTTGAATTAAAACCAACTTCTTTCGACACCCTTTTTTTTTGTGTGTTGTCAATCTGAACAACCCTTACTTTATTGTATCCGCTATGGGGAATAATGTCTATTCGATATTGGTTGAGTGCAGGGCTTCCGTTTCCTTGGATTTCACCCGCCGAAACCCATCGTCCCCATTTATATTGTTCAACAAGAAATGGAAGTCTTCCGGCTTCACTTTTTGTCGACCAACTAATAGAACCATTTGCAGCGGCTGCCAACGAAACTAGGACAAATGTACTGTTAGGCAAAAGCACTTCCGGGTTGATGAATCGAGGCGTGCACCCTGCATAATGCTCCAGTTCTACAAACAGCTCTTCCCCTTTTGTTAGGCCAAATAAACTTAGGTCGATTTGAAAATGTTCGTTTTGTATCGTAGCGGGCAATACATTTCCATTGACTAATACTTTGCTGATACAAAAGCCAAAACCATCGCTTTGGTATGGGTTGGATACGTAAAGATTTAATCCTTGATAATACCCATCAATGGATAAATTCGAACTCTGCGAATAACCAAAGGTAATGGGAATTAGGAAACACAAAATTAGACGCTGCACCATGGAAATTGAGTTGTACAATATTAAGTGCTATTTGTTTAATATGCAAGTGGCTTTTTTCTATGTAAATGATTACTTTTGATGCATGAGTATTGAAGCCGTAAAATCGTTGCATATAATTTTTGTTGTTTGTTGGTTCGCTGGCTTGTTTTACATGGTCCGGTTGTTTATTTATCATACCGAAGCCTACAAAAAAGAGGAGCAAGAACGCGATATTTTGATAAAGCAATTTATCATCATGCAGAAAAAACTCTGGTGGTACATTACCACCCCATCCATGTACCTTACCTTTTTCTTTGGCTTGTGGATTCTTTGGATCAATACCGCTGCTTATAATCAGCCTTGGATGTATATAAAATTGTCATTTGTCGCCTTGTTAACTGTTTATCATTTTGCCTGCCAGAAAATTATGAATGATTTATTTAAAGATAAAGTAGTTTGGACATCTTTTGGATTAAGGATCTGGAATGAGGCGGCAACTTTGTTATTAGTGGTCATTATTTTTCTCGTAGAAATGAAAAACACAATGGATTGGATGTATGGAACCATTGGTTTTTTTGGCGCAGGGCTATCCTTGTTCTTGGCGATAAAACTGTACCGCACAATCCGTGAAAAAAGAGAAAAAAAAGTTAATAATTAATTAGTTCTACTCTAGAAAGATTTACTACCTTTGCATCAAATTTATGGGGTTTTGCCCTTTAAAAAATGATTAAATGACATTTGCAAAGCGTTTTATACAGGTAGTTTTTATCCTTTTTTCGGTGCTTATCCCATCAATAATTTCTGCCCAGAAAGCTCCATCAATTATTACTACACAGATTACGGCTGATGATTCGCTTAAAGACGAGTTTAATGTCAATGAAATGATTATGCACCACGTTAAAGATGCACACGAATGGCACTTGTGGGGTAGCGAGCACGAAGGGGTTTCATTACACCTTCCTGTTATTTTCTATGACAATGGATTTAAGGTTTTTAGTGCAAGTCATTTTTATCAAGGGCTAAGAGTAGTTGAGAAAGAGGCAAACACGGGTGAAAAACTCAGTTTCTATATCGGCGAAGGACCCGCAGAAGGCTACGCACTATTCCACGAGAAAATATATCGATTATCGGATGGAAAACTGCATTTTGAGCAGGGACACCCACACAATGTTAAGCCATTGGACTTGTCTATCACAAAAAATGTATTATCCCTTTTCATTGGCGTCTTTCTTATTTTATTAATAATGTTGTCAACCGCAAGGTTCTACAAGAAAAATGGTGCTATAGCCCCAAAAGGAATTGCTAAGTTTATAGAGCCGCTTATTTTGTTTGTTCAAGACGACATTGCGAAAGGAAATATTGGAGAACGCAAATATAAAAAGTATGTTCCGTATCTACTTACAGCCTTCTTTTTCATCTTACTAAATAATTTATTAGGCATGGTGCCAATATTGCCTGGAGGCGCGAATTTAACAGGGAACATTAGTGTTACCTTATTCTTAGCTATGTGCACATTGGTTTTAACAGTTTTTTCAGGAAACAAAAATTATTGGAGACATATATTTGCTACGCCAGGTGTGCCGATTCCGATATTAATTATTATGGTCCCAATCGAAATTGTAGGTATTTTTACTAAACCCATTGCATTAATGATTCGACTTTTTGCCAATGTTACGGCAGGTCACATTATCATTTTAGCACTCATTTCCTTAATTTTTATTAATAAAAGTATTGCTTGGAGTGCCTTGTCGGTTCCTATGGCTTTGTTTATATCTGTTTTGGAATTGTTGGTTGCTTTTTTACAGGCGTATCTTTTTACAATGCTTTCTGCATTGTTTATAGGTGCTGCCGTGGAAGAGGAACATCATTAATTAGTAATTTTTTAATTTATATACAATGATAATAATGGCAGGAATGTTTGGAAGTGTTGCAGCGATTGGCGCTGGAATAGCTGTTTTGGGTGCAGGTGTAGGTATTGGAAGAATCGGTGGTTCAGCCGTAGAAGCAATAGCTCGTAACCCTGAAGCAGCAGCTAAAATTACTACAACAATGCTTATTGCAGCAGCATTAGTTGAAGGTATTGCACTATTTGGAGTCGTAGTTGGCTTCTTGGGAGCAAATCAATAAAAAAAAAAATAATATGAACCGCAACGGTTGGTTGCGGTTCATGTTTTTAGTTTAAGAATTAAAAAAATAGAAATATGGAATTGGTATCACCTGATTACGGATTGTTATTTTGGACCGGTTTGGTTTTTTGTCTTTTGTTATTTTTATTGGCAAAATTTGCTTGGAAGCCGATTTTAACTGCTGTAAATGCAAGAGAGCAAAAAATTACAGAGGCCTTAGAGCTTGCCGATAAAACAAAGGCTGAAATGCTTTTGCTTAAAGCCGAAAATGATAAAATTATAAAAGAAGCTAGGGCTGAACGTGATGCTATTATGAGTGATGCAAAAGAAACAGCGCTTGGAATGGTTGAAGCAGCAAAAAATAAAGCAAAGGTAGAGGCAAATAAAATTGTTGAAAGCGCTAAAGCAACTATTGCTTCTGAAAAAGAGGCGGCAATTCGCGATTTAAAAAATCAGTTGGCAGGTTTTTCTTTAGATATTGCGGAAAAGATTGTTCGGGCAGAACTTACAACAGATTCAAAACAAAAAGAGTTAGCAGAGAAGTTAGCGGATGATATTAACATGAATTAATCCATGAAATCAACTAAAGCTGCAATTAGATACGCGAAAGCGTTATTGGAAATGTCAATAGAGCAAAAGGTCATTGATCTAGTATCGTTTGATATGACTAGAATTTTGGACGTGGCTGAATCGTCCCGTGATTTTATTTCTTTCCTTAATTCACCAATTATCAAAACGGACAAAAAAATAGCGGTGATTTCAAAGTTGTTTGTTAATCTTCATCCTTTAACAGCCGGATTTATTGCATTAATTGTAAAGAATGGCAGGTCTCAAATGTTACCAAATATTGCAGCGGGATATTCCTCCTTACTCGAAAGTCACCGAGGAATTATTTCTGGTTCCATTACCAGTGCGGTTGCACTTGACGCGCAAAGCAGAAAGAAAATAATGGAGAAATTAGCCAAGACATTTACAGGCGAACTTCAACTTACTGAAAAGATAGATCCAGCATTAATTGGCGGATTCATAATCACCATAGGAGACAATCAAATTGACGCTTCGGTTTCAAGTAAAATAAAAAATTTAAGACAAGAATTAACAAAATAAGTCGTGTGACTTACTAACTAAAAATAAAATAAAATGGCAGACATTAATCCAGCAGAGGTTTCGGCAATTTTAAGGGAACAATTATCAGGATTCAGAACAGAAGCTGAATTGCAAGAAGTGGGCACCGTTCTTCAAATAGGGGATGGTATCGCGCGTATTTATGGACTAAATGGTGTTCAATACGGTGAACTTATTGAGTTCGAAGGTGGCTTACAAGGAATAGCTCTTAATTTAGAGGAAGACAATGTAGGTGCGGTACTTCTTGGACGTTCTTCTTTGGTAAAAGAGGGAGATACTGTAAAAAGATTAGGACGGATCGCATCGGTTAAAATCGGAGAAGGTGTTGTGGGACGTGTAGTGGATACTCTTGGTATGCCTATCGATGGTAAAGGTCCAATTACTGGAGAACTTTATGAAATGCCTATCGAACGAAAAGCACCTGGTGTTATTTTTCGTCAACCGGTAACTGAGCCTCTTCAAACAGGAATTAAAGCGATCGATTCCATGATTCCAATTGGTCGTGGACAACGAGAATTAATTATTGGTGACCGCCAAACTGGAAAGACAACAGTGGCTATTGATACAATTATTAATCAACGTGAATTTTATGATCGTGGAGAAACGGTTTATTGTATTTATGTGGCTATTGGTCAAAAAGGTTCAACGGTTGCTGGTATCGTTAAGAAATTTGAAGATGCGGGTGCAATGGCTTACACTACGGTTGTGGCATCTAATGCGTCTGATCCTGCACCAATGCAGTTTTATGCGCCAATGACTGGTGCAGCAATTGGTGAGTTTTTCCGTGATTCAGGAAGACCGGCACTTATTGTTTTTGATGATTTATCTAAGCAAGCGGTTGCCTACCGTGAGGTTTCATTATTACTTCGTCGTCCTCCAGGTCGTGAGGCATATCCTGGTGATGTATTTTACCTACACTCTCGTTTATTAGAACGTGCTGCAAAAATAATTGGTGACGATACCATTGCTTGTCAAATGAATGATTTACCGGAATCCCTTAGACCTTTGGTTAAAGGAGGTGGATCACTTACAGCCTTGCCTATCATTGAAACACAAGCAGGGGATGTATCCGCTTATATTCCTACCAACGTAATTTCTATTACGGATGGTCAAATTTTCTTGGAATCTGATTTGTTTAATGCAGGCGTTCGTCCAGCAATTAACGTGGGTATTTCTGTATCACGTGTTGGTGGATCAGCTCAAATTAAATCCATGAAAAAGGTGGCAGGTACGTTAAAGTTAGACCAAGCCCAATACCGAGAATTAGAAGCATTTGCTAAATTTGGTTCTGATTTGGATGCGGCAACAAAATCTATTCTTGATAAAGGCTCACGAAATGTGGAAATTTTGAAACAACGTGAATGTGATCCATATTCAGTTGAAAAGCAAATCGCGATTATTTTTGTTGGAACAAAAGGATTAATTCAAAATGTACCAATCAATCAAGTGAAAGCATTTGAAAAAGAATACCTTAATTTCTTAGAGGCAAAACATGCTGACGTATTAATAGCGCTGAAAGCAGGAAAATACACCGATGAGATAACAGATGTTTTAACTAAGTGCGCAAAAGAAATAGCACAGAAATACTAATTGAATTTAAGCAGTTCGATTGGCAATTTGTAAATCAATACTATGGCGAATTTAAAAGAAATACGGAATAGAATTACATCGGTTGGATCTACGATGCAAATCACTTCCGCCATGAAAATGGTTTCTGCTGCAAAATTAAAGCGTGCACAAGATGCGGTTACCAAATTAAGGCCGTATGCTAGTAAGTTAAAAGACATACTAGAAAATATAAGTGCCGTTTCTGATGCTTCTGAAAACAAACTAGCGAAAACAAACGATAATAACAGCATTCTTCTAGTTGCGATTACTTCGAATAGAGGCTTGTGTGGTGGATTTAATAATAACATTATTAAACGTGTCCAACATTTAATACGTACCGATTATCAAACCAATGATGTAAAGGTATTGTGCCTAGGAAAAAAGGTGAAAGATGTATTAAAGAGGACGCCAAATTATTATATTAATGATGAGTTAGTAGGTCTGGAAGATATATTTTCTGACCTAACCTTTGATCGCACAGCATCTATCGCAACAGAGTTGATGGCTTTGTATCAATCCCAACAATTCAGCAAAATCATTATTATTTATAATCGTTTCATTAATGCAGCAACTCAGGCAATAGAAACAGAACAATTTCTTCCTGTTATTAATTCAATACCCGAGGGAAAGCAGAACACAATAGATTATATTTTTGAACCGGGTAAGCAAAGTTTAGTAGAAGTGCTGATACCAAAATCATTAAAGATTCAATTGTTTAAAGCCCTTCTAGATTCAAATGCATCTGAACAAGGAGCACGAATGACTGCCATGCACAAAGCGACTGATAATGCGAGTGATTTACAAAAAAGTTTGAAATTAACGTATAATAAAGCTCGTCAAGCAGCCATAACCAATGAAATTTTAGAAATAGTTGGTGGTGCAGAAGCTTTGAATTCATAATTTAGCTTTAAATAGCAAATTATGGAAACTATAATCAAGGTTCTAATTGTTGATGATCACAAACTTATTAGCGAAGCTTGGTCGTCTTTATTAAAAGATGCCCCATCCGTCCTTGTCGTTGGTACGGCGGATTCTGAGCTAAGTGCTTATGAAGCGGCGGTGAGTTTGCGACCAGACATCATATTGATGGACATTAATTTGGGCAGTGGCAGTGGCATTGAGGCGACTGTTAAAATCAATAATACCTTACCTAAATGTCGAATCATTGGACTTTCATTGCACGATGACATCACCTATGTAAAGAAGTTTTTATCCGTAGGAGCAAAAGGTTATTTGACAAAAAACACCAATAAGAGCGAATTAATTAATGCTATTCATGCCGTTCATGGTGGAGAGGTCTTCATTGCTTCGGATATAAAAGATCGTTACTTTACGTCCTTGTTAAACGTCAATAATACCGATAATAAAAAGGAACTTACGATGAAGGAAATTGATATTGTAATACTTATTTCCCAGGGATTAACCTCCAAAGAGATCGCAGACAAACTGTTTATCTCTTCTCGGACTGTTGAAACACATCGCCATAATATTCTAAAGAAATTAGGCTTGCCTAATGCAGCTCAATTGAGTAGTTGGGCAAAGGATAAAGGGTATGTTTAGCGGTAAAATAATAGGTTCATATCAATGAGCTAAGCTTAAAATAGCAGCTTATTTCCTTTTAGCATACAAGCCCTGCATAGAAATCACATGGGGTAAACTAATACAGGCGATAAAAATGAAAAAAATACCCCAATGATTAGTCGCGCCTTCGCTATAACTTTCATTAGTAGGAAATAAATAAATAAAGAGCAATAGAATCAGCCATGCTCCGGCATGAAAAGGAAGGGCTTGTAACCAAATTTTTTGATGATTAAGTTTTAAATTTGCTGCGATATGGCTCCAGCTGGTGATGCTATGCTGACCAATAAAATAGAGCCCAAAGGCAAAAAGGAGTGGCAGTTGACTTGATAGCAATAACCAAATGAGCGTAAAACTAAATGCTGCGTTTTTTCGAATGACTGACCAAATTAACAACGGAATAACAGCCCATATAGGACAGGCGATTGGCATACTAAGATTTCCAATGATCGAGGTGATGGTGTTGGTTTCTAGTAAATGGGTACCTAAAATATAAAAAAGGACAAACAATCCCCACATTAAAGATAGGGCAGGGCTAAAACCCCATTGTTTTCCGTCTGCTTGACCGAAATGCCAGGCGGAATAGAGCAGAAAAATAATGAGTGCCAATTCAGGGAATAAATACCATAGAAAACCCATCGCAGCAGCTTGAAGTAGATAACTAAAAATGAAACGAGGCATTTTTTTGGAATTCCAATGACCAGTTTCAATTAGATGGTCGACCGCCCCGTGTGGAATGCCAACAGTAATAAAACCGATTAAAAATAGGCCATAACCAATAATATTTTGAGTAATTGTTTCATTTCCCAGCGCTAATAAGAATAAGCTTAATAGGATTAACAAGAACGATCTAATCCAATTAGAAGAAGCTATATTATAAAATAGCGCATAAATAAAGGGCTTCCAAGGGAGCTTCATGAAAATCATTATTTCCTCTGATAAGCTTGTTTTCTGATCTAGAAAACGCAATACCTTATTAATTTCTACTCCTTTAAATAAAGACTGAAAAATCTTCTTGCCTGTGTGTGGCTTATGTTGTAGAATATGTAATAACAAGGAATCATAAAAGGCAAAGCGGCCTTGCAATGCGTTTACATGCTGAACGTTTAGTTCTTTAGTTTCATTAAAATTTATTAAATCATCCACCAGTTCACGGGCCTGTTCATACATGTTTTTAAAGGCATAGCCAGTACTAGGCTTAACTTTATAATTTCGCGCACCTAAGGACACAACATCCTTGAGTTTCTCATTGATAATTTTGGCGTTGCTCATCGGAATGCATCCAATTTCCACTGAAAGCTTCTTAAATTCACCAAAGTGTGTCTGAATGTATTCCTTTAGCTGCTGTTCTGCTTCAGATTCATTTAGTATTTCCGAGCCAAAGCGTGTTAGCTCTACTAGGGCCTTGTTGGATGAAAAAGGCAGTACATACATAAATTGCGTAAAGCTGCCTTGCTCCACTTCAAAATCCATTAATCGACAAGTAGAAGGGTTTACTATTTGTTGATAGGTTTCAATTTCCCACCCTACAAAACTTTGAAAAATATGAGTTTCTGCCTTGCTCACTTTTTCATAGCTCGGGGTTCGTGAATCAAAGATTCTCTTTCCTCTTATTATTTCATTATTCACGACAACGTAAGCGCCAATTTTATCAACTGAAATTCTTTCTGCTGGGGATATTAATCGATCCCAGTGGTATATTTTTTCGAGCTCCTTTACTTCATTATATAAATCGATGCTTGATATATGATGATAACTAAGCGGAGCCAATGAGGTGTGATCGGTGTTTTCAATCGATACGCTCGACCAAGTGTGTTTGATTAAATTCCTTAAGTCCTTTACAATTCCATCTTCTTCATTTGCCCAAAAACAAAATGTTTTATCATTTTTATTTTTTTTCTCGGGATCTATAATTAAAATAGAAATCTTATCTATCGCATTTTTACGATGTAGTTGAAGTAAAACCAATGATGCCGCCGCTCCATAGCCTGAAAATATGAAGTCATATTCTGTTGCTGATGTAAACGGATTGGTTATTGCAGAATTCGGCATTATGGGCACTGTCGTTTAAAGATTTTTAAATAGTAAAGGCAAAAAAAAAGTGGGAATCTTATGAATTCCCACTTTTAAATTCTGACGTTTTAAACTAGTCTTTAGATCTTGATAAGGAATAGATTACTAGACCAAAACCAATTTTGTTTACTGCATCACCGATGTTGTAAACGATATCCATGCTTGCCCAACCTGACATGAAAGAATACCACTGACCATCAGCAGTTCCGATCATATAACCGATTGGATAAATAGCCCATCCAACAACAACAAATTTCAATAATGAACCAACTGCTTTTTGTACTGCAGGTGTACTTCCTTTAGACAATTTAGCAACATCTCCCATCCATACTTCATATACAATGTAGAAGTAAGCAAGACCTGAAACTAAGCCCCAGATTGCAGCGTGACTTTTGTCTACCGCCTCTCCGAAATAACCAGTAACTAACATAATTACTGAAGCGAAAATTAATTTCCATAATAAACTGATTTTAGCACCTGCTTTTTTGGTAATTAAATAAAATTCAACGCACATTAATGGAACGGTTAGAATCCAATCCACATAACGGAAGAAAATTGGTGATTCACCAGTTGAAAGATTGTAATCTCTCATGTAGTAATAATGTACTGCAGCAATAAAAGTAATCAAACCAGACACTAAAATTGAAGTTCTCCACTCTGGAGAAGTGTTGCTTAACTCAAAAAAGAAAAACACTGATGCGGCCATCATGGCCATTGTTCCGATAAAGAACGTAAAGGCAACGTAGTTGTTAGTTGCGATAGGTAAAATAGATAATAACATATTTTTTTTTTTTACTTTTTCCTACTCTTTTAAATCGGTTTTTCGGATACCACCAAATACTAATTAATGTAAAAACAATATTAATAAGAAAATGTTCACGTTAATTTAATTTTTGAAAAGTAAAACATCCCGCAATAATAATTGAAACCCTGCAAATAATAAATGACTTGAAAAACGAATTAACTTTTTGTACTTTTTACCCTTTCCTGAACTAAGAACTTTTGATACTTATTATGAATAATAAGTATAAATAATCCATAAATAATCGCACAAATAATTAAAAGGTTATTCAGTAGCCCGACATTTGAAAACGACAGTCGAATTAAGATAGTTGAAATAATGAATCCCGAATTTCTCATCACCTTATGAAAATCATCGGCAATGAAAAATGAGTACAATAATAAAAGTACATCAGCAAAAATTAAAACGGTAAAAAAATGTTCAAAAAAGATATTGTTAATATTGACAAATGAATTAACACCATTTCCTCCAGGATTTATAACACCTAAGATCCAGCTTGTTAGTGAATATATGGCAAGAATTAAAAATACAGGAACCAAGAAAGTTGCGATAATCTTTTTAATTGCTATAAATCGGTTAATAGCTATTTGTTGTGATGGATTTAATCTCGGCTCTTGAAATTGTTTTTTACTTTGGATGTAGAATAAATAAATAAGAAAGAATAAAATGAGAGAGCTTGCTAAATCATAGGTGAATTGAAGATCATATTTGCTACTGAACCAATCTGATGTAAGCGATAAAGCCGAAAAATCTTTAAACAACCGTCTTATGACAATTAATGTCATAATTTCATACTGTTTGCTTATATAGGTGGTAAATGACTTAGGAAGGTAATAGATTAATAAATAGACTTCGTAAAGAAGAATAAATGAAAAGGGAGTGTAAATTGCTACAATTGGGTTGGCAAGTAAGTCGGAAGGGGTATTAAGATGAATAATATCGAAATCAACTAGAAAAATAATCACTAGGTGAATCAGGAAACTCGCTATAGCAATCGTCAATATGATTCCCTCACTCTTTTTTTTTGCTTTTGTGGAAAGAAATTGCTGGAAAAAAGCAAGAAATTTTGTATAAAACATTAAAATGGACATTTGTTATTCATATTGTTAAACAAATTCAATTAAATAAAGTTCATTTCCGTTAACACCTTCACTTAAAGAAAATTAGAAAAACACTATACGGGCATACAACAGTCCTAAATCTATTGAATATGGCTTATCTTACGAAATCATAGGGCCAGCACCAAAATCTTTTTCACTTATTAAAGCGCTTAATTCGCCATCGCTATTTTCAGCCATTAGGAGCATTCCATGTGATTCAACCCCTCTAATTTTTCTTGGCGCAAGATTCATAAGAACAACGACTTTCTTTCCTAGGATTTCCGCAATGTCGTAATGCTTGGCAATTCCAGAAACGATGGTTCGTTCATCAATTCCTGTGTCAACCTTCAGAACGAGTAGTTTTTCGGCATTTTCCATTTTCTCAGCCGCTATTACGTGACCAATGCGAAGGTCCATTTTAGTGAAATCTTCGAAGGAGATTAATTCTTTCATGACAGGGTAGTTAGAATTTGTAATAGGACTTGTAGTTAATTTGCTTTTCTCTTGCTCTACCCATTCATCTGTAATTTTTTCAAATAAAATAGTGGGTGTTCCGATTGTGTTACCACTTGAAATCGTTGGTAACTTGTTGTCCCAAGTAGAAGATTCGATACGGAGCATTTGAAGAAGTAAATCGGCTGTTTTGGGTAAAAACACACGTGAACATAAAGCCAATTTTTCAATGATCTGAAGTGCTACGTTAAGGATGGTTTCTACTCGTATAGGATCACTTTTGATTACTTTCCAGGGTTCTTCATCGGCAAGGTATTTATTCCCAATTCTTGCCAAATTCATCATCTCTTGTTGCGCTTCTCTAATCTTATATTGATATAATAAGGCGGAAATTTTACCTGGAATCGTTGCAATTTCAGAAAGCACTTTTTGGTCATAGGTAGTAAGCTCTTGAGCTGACGGTATTACGCCTTCGTAATATTTATGGATAAGTACAGTAACGCGATTCACAAAATTGCCATAAATATCTGCTAGTTCTGAGTTAATCCTAGTTTGAAAGTCTAACCAAGTAAATTCTGAGTCTTTGTTTTCGGGAGCAATTGATGTGAGGACATATTTTAACTCATCCACTTTAGTTGGATAGTTTTCCAAATATTCATGTAGCCAAACGGCCCAGTTCCTTGAGGTAGAGAATTTATCGCCCTCTAAATTTAAGAATTCATAGGCGGGAACATTTTCTGGAAGTATAAAATCTCCGTGCGCTTTAAGTAAAATAGGAAATATGATGGCATGAAAAACGATATTGTCCTTTCCAATGAAATGGACTAACTTTCTATCTTTTGCTTCTTCTTTACACCAATAATCCTTCCAATTTTTTCCATTATCTAAGGCCCATTGCTGCGTAGCAGAAATATAGCCAATAGGAGCATCTAACCATACATAAAGTACTTTCCCTTCCGAGTTGGGTAAGGGAACGGGAATTCCCCAATCTAAATCCCTGGTCATGGCGCGTGCACGTAAGCCTCCATTAATCCAAGACATGCATTGACCAATAACTTGATTTTTCCATGTTTTCGAATCATGAAGAAGTTTTCCGTCAATGGATCCTTTTTGTATCCACTCCCGTAACCAATCTTCATGTTCATTCATGGGTAAATACCAATGAGCCGTTTCTTTTAGTTGGGGAGTTTTCCCCGATAATGTTGAAATTGGATTGATTAGTTCGTTTGGACTTAAGTCAGCGCCACATTTTTCACACTGATCACCGTAGGCATTTTCATAATGGCATTTCGGGCAAGTACCTGTAATGTATCGATCCGCTAAAAACTGCTCATAGTCGTTATCGTAATACTGAAGCGATCGCTCTTCTTTGAAAGTGTCTTTGTCATGGAGCTTTTTGAAGAATTCAGAAGCAACTTCATGATGCAGTGGTGAGGATGTTCGGTGAAAGATATCAAATGAAATTTGAAATGTTTCAAAAGAATCCTTGATAATTCGATGGTATTTATCGACTATTTCTTGTGGCTTTATGCCTTCTTTCTTTGCCCTAAGTGTAATTGCAGCGCCATGTTCATCACTTCCACAAATAAAGGCTACATCGTGGCCATTAAGTTTTAGAAAGCGCACAAAAATATCTGCGGGCAAGTAAACACCAGCCACATGACCTAGGTGTAAGGGCCCATTTGCATAGGGCAGCGCTGCTGTAACAGTGTAGGCTTTTTTCTCCATTTTAAGTTTTCAAAGATACGGAGTTAATGTGGAAAAAAGTTATGGCATAAAAAAAAGGGTTGGAATCCCAACCCTTTTTTCTTATCGTAGATAAATTATCTTTTTACCACATTGAATTGAGCGGTTTTACCATTCTCTAAAACAACATTGAATATATAAGCACCTGATTCTAAATTGTTAATAGAAACAGCTGCTTTCCCGTTGATTAGGTTAATTGATTGTTTTGCCACCTCTTTTCCTGAAACATCAGTAACACGTAAACTAGCAACTCCTTCACCTTCTAATGAAATAGTAACATTTTCTGACGCTGGGTTTGGATAAGCCATTCCATCAATTGTAGCGGACTCATTGATTCCGATGTTATTTGCATCAAATACATGAACAACTAATGAACTAGGAAGCTCGTAACCAAAACCTGCAGCATAATAAGTACCATCACTTTCGTTAGGCGTCATTGGCTGTAAATATTGATTAGCATTCCAAGTATAGTCAGTATTTGATTCATGACCCATGTACAAGTTAAGATTTACTGTTTGTACACAAGCTAAATAACGGTCGTTATCTGTCAATACAACAGGAGCTGAAAAAGCGCCATATACCATATCGCCTTGTAAATCTGATGGATAATAATAATACCCTGAAGCAACTTGTGTTAAGGTATTAAACGCTAGGTTAGCATCGTTTAAATCAGTAAAAGCATCTTCCCACTTGTATAAATATAAGGCCATTTCTTCACCAGTTAATAGCACTCCAGAAGCAGCACTTGTGGTTGCTGAAAAATGGAGGCCAGAAACAGCTAATCTACTAGCGTTTGGATCGTTGATTACAGAACAAATTGAAAATGTTTGGTTGTTTGTTCCAGGTCGGTAATAGTTTCCTGGGTTAGGCATGCCAGATACAACATCCAATTGTGCAAAGCTGTACATGGAGTCTTGAATTACAAAATCAGAAGACATGCTATTATCAGCTGCATAATCATCTGCACCAGACAAAGAAACCGTGTATGTTAAAGTGTATCTTCCTGGAGCATAAGTTGCCAAAGAAAATTGAGGAAGTGTTGAAGCTCCACCAGGATATACATCTAAGCTATCTCCAGAAGCAAGGTTGATACTATTCACAGAGTTTGAATAAACAGTCGCCCCAGCTGGGTCAGTTACTGTTGCAGTCAAAGACATGTTTGTTTGAGCTTGGTTACCATAATTGTAAACACGAGATCCAACTTCAAAGTTAAATTCAGTTCCGTTTTGAGCAAGTAATGCAGGAACAGCTCCTTGCTTAGAAACCAACGTAGTTCCACGTGTTAAACCAGCATCGTTTGCAAATAAGCCTGTTTTATTTCCTAATAACATAACAACAGGACCACCAGCCATAGCGGTAGTAATCAAAGTGCCATCTGTATCTTGGATCATTACAACTGGTATTGTTACGTTTGCACCAGAAGCGCCAGCGCCCATTGCAATCACACCAGGCTCTCTATTAATAATAATCACAGCTACAGCCCCTGCATTTTGAGCATTTAATGCTTTCGCACCAAATTCGCACGTGTTTCTATAAATTACGGCAATTTTTCCCGTTAAATTGTTGATTAATGGGTTACATCCTTCCCCTGAGACTGGATGCCCTTGTGCGTTGAGGCCTGGCGAACCATCGTCAACCATCATTAGGGTATCTTGAACATAAGTTCCAGGAATTAAAAAATCAGGTGTCCCCCAACCTCCAGCTGGATCAGCCCAGGAGAATGTGTAATTACCTTGAATAGGCATAGGTGAAATACCTGCGCATATTACTTGCGCACCCGACCAAAATGTCAGTGCAATTGTAGCAATAGAAAGTAAAAGTTTTTTCATGTTAATTTAGTTTTATGAGTCGCTAATTTAACATAAAATTAATTGAAATCAAGAAAAAAAACTATTTTTTATCGAACTAAGAGAATAAAGTAATAGATTAGGGCAGCCAAGGCCGCACTTACAGGGATGGTAAGTATCCATGCCCACAGTAAATTGATGGTAACTCCCCAACGTACTGCACTAAGTCGTTTTGTCGCACCAACTCCAATAATAGAACCGGTAATAGTGTGTGTTGTTGATACAGGAATTCCAAATTGAGACACTGTAAATAGGGTTAAAGCACCCGCTGTTTCGGCGCAAACACCTTCCAAAGGCGTAACTTTTGTAATCTTGGTACCCATCGTTTTAACGATTCTCATCCCACCCATCAAAGTTCCTAGTCCGATCATTAAGTAACAACCAAATGCAATCCAAAATGGCATTGTCTCCGAATGAACTTTTGTTTTTATTTTAAACCCATTTTTTAACTCATGGGTCTTTTCATCCACATAATTAGAAAAAATGCCAGCATAAACATACTTGCGATTCAATGTTTTATCGTTAAATATAGTTTCACGCGTTTTCGAATCACATAAAGCTTTCCCAAGTGTAAAGACTTCAATTTTTTCTAATTTATCATCAATCTCTTTGTAACTCGGGACGCTTGAATTTGCAAAAGAAGGGGTTATAATTCCTTGTTTATCATAAACAATTTTACCTGACTTAGCCTCTACAATTTCTTTTTTCTCTAGATAATAAATTGCCGAATCAAATTTGGCAACTTCAGGATTAAATTTTTCTAATTTATCATCAGCAGTATGGTATTCAACTTGCATTAATTCGGTAATTTGAAGGCTTTTTGGAACTGATTCATCCAATTTTCCTTGTCGTTCCATATTACCATAAACCAAAAGAGCCGCACAAATAATTCCCATTACTTTTTGAGAATCTGCTCCACCATGCCCTAACGAAAATGCTGCAGAAGATAAGAGCTGTAGTTTTTTATGCATATTACCCTCCTTCAATGCCGATGGCCTTTTGCCGTGTGCAATTTCAAACCAAATGTAAACAATAATAAAGGCAACGAGTATTCCAATAACGATGTAGAGCATGATGGGCTTCATATCTATGTGATCAACCATGTATTGCATCACTAAAACGGTTAAAGTCGATAAACCCAAAATAACCAACATTTTTTTCCAGAAGGAACGACTCATGGTAACCACAGCAATGATGTAGGCGATGAATCCTCCAATAATTGGAGCAAGAAAAATGAACAAAATAACGGTTAAAATTTGTCCGGTTTGGATAACGTCGAATCCAGCATGGGCGACCGCAGCACCTGCAAATCCGCCAATTAGCGTATGCGAAGAAGAAGAGGGAATTCCTAAGCGCCAAGTTAATAAATTCCAGAAAGTAGCAGCTAATAATCCAGCTAGAATTACCCAGAGATCAATGGCATTATTATCAACGGTTTTAGCGACAGTATTTCCAACACTCATATCAAAAACCCAAAAGGCAATCACATTAAAGGCGGCGGCCCAAATAACCGCTTGTAAAGGAGTTAATACTTTTGTAGAGACAACAGTTGCAATAGAATTTGCAGCATCATGAAAACCATTAACTAAGTCAAAAATGAGTGCTAGCACAATCACCACAATGAGTAGAGTAAACATAAACGTATTTTTCTAGGTAAAAATTAGGTGTATTTTACAACGATTGATTCAATAACATTTCCAGCATCTTCACATTTGTCTGTTGCCGTTTCCATTACTTGATATAATTCACGTCGCTTAATCAGTTCTTTTGCATCCACATCTGAGTTGAATAACTTTTCGATACTCATGTCAAAAAGGTTATCAGCTTCATTCTCTATGCTATTAATTTTGATAACACATTCAATAATCTTTTGTGGATTTTTAAGATTTCTTAACTCCATCACCGCCTCCTTAACTGCAAGCGTAGCATTATAAATTGCTTCTGCTGTTTTTTGGATGCCTTGATCACTAATTGGGTCAATGTTATAAAAATTTATTTTCTTGCCTGCAGAAAATATATAATCTGCTATATCATCTAGTGCCGATGCTAAAGCGTGAATGTCTTCTCTATCAAAAGGAGTAATGAAATTCCTACCTAGTTCAATAAAAATTCGATGAGTTACTTCGTCATTATCATGCTCTAATGCCGACATGTCAGTAATAAGAACTGCTCGCTTATTAAAGTTGGGTTCATGAACGACTTGTAATAGTTTTTTCGCAATTTTTTCTAAATTATCACTTGCTTCTTCAAACAATGAGTAAAAAACCCTGTCTTTTGGTAAAAAGTAACTTAAAATCCCAGCCATATTATTATTGTTTTTTAACAAATGTATAGTCTTGTTTCTGTCAAGCAAAGACTACTAATGCTTGATAATGTAAACATAACATTAGAAACTCAGAAATCCAATAGTTTTAATTTATAAATTTTGATATATCGAATCTTAATTAGCGTACCAATTATCCCATCGCATTTTATGCTATTTCAGCATACTTTCCAGCAACGAATTCCCAATTAATCACATTGAAAAAAGCAGTGATGTAATCAGGTCTTCTATTTTGGTAGTTTAAATAGTAAGCATGTTCCCAAACATCTAAAGCAAGAATAGGTGTCCCCGAACAACCTTCTCCCATCAATGGATTGTCTTGGTTGGCTGTCGAACAGATTTCTAATTTTCCGTTGCTAACGCACAACCATGCCCAACCTGAACCAAAACGGGTTGTTGCCGCTTTTGCAAATTCTGACTGAAAATTTTCAAAGGA
>CAMCQW010000007.1 GCA_945877045.1 Chryseobacterium gleum | reverse complement strand
ATGGCTTGGGTTTTGCGAATTCGAATTGGACATGTCGCCAAAATCCCATGCCCATGTCGTTGGTGCATTGGTACTTAAATCATTAAATGTTATTGACGTAGCTTGACAAATTGTGTTTGATGCAGGAGAAAAAGACGCTACAGGCAAAGCAGGTGGAGCATTCAAGTTATACATAATCTTGAAGTCATCAAAATAATAGCCATCCGCATTCGTGCCCCCGTCAGATTTAAGAATAAAGCGAACTTTAATTGTTTGTCCTAAGTAATCACTCAAATTAATTTCTTCGATTACCCATGAAGATTGCGTGCCTTCATAAACGGGAAGGTTATTCGGTTGAACACTTCCATTTGCATTTGTTCCAGGCACCGTGTAATTACCACATTGACCAATCCAAGTCGTTCCACCATCAATTGAAACTTGAAATTGCGTGTAATCATAGTCGGTCTCTAAGGCCCATTTAGCATAAAAAGAAATCATTGCATCCGATGCATTTGTTAGGTCAATTGAAGGGACGTACGTATATGTTTTTGTTGTGTTACTGGTGTAATTTCCAGTTGGGGTATCCGTAAATGATTTGGAAGGAGAAACAAAGGTGGAACCGGTTGTTGACCAATTACCCGTCCAATTCGTTGCAGCTGTGGCATTTTCAATAGCTTGAACCGTTAGTGCACCATACGTTTTTGTGATGGTGTCATTTTTAACCCATAATCCATTATCGGTTTTTAATATATATTTTATTACATCCCCAAATTGAATCGCAGGATTTAAATTATAAGAAATGACGCCAAGCGAAGTTTGTGAAATAGCAAGGTTGTAAATTACCGGACTACCCACACTAACAATATTAATAAGTGCTTGGATCGATACTGTAACTGGTCCAGCTTCCCGACCAAGCCTTTTGGCAGAATGATTAAAATTACCCGATAAGGTAGCCACCATTGACGGATCGGTATCTTTTGCAATTAAATAATTACGTGACAAATGAGCTAAAATTAAATTCGGAAACACCATGTCCTTACAAGTTGGAATAATTTCCGCTTGCGGCTGCCAAAACGCCGTGCCTACCTCAGGCGTATCGGCAAAAATGGTGTCTTTTTGCCCCACCCCAATATCAACCTTATACATGTAATCATCCGAGTCGCCGGAAGCAGGGTACAAATCAGAACTTTTTATTGCACCATATCCGTTGAGTTCAACCATATGATTAACATAATCTTGGAAATAAGCATGGTGATCAGCAAATTCAGCCGTTGTGGTTCCAATAGGAAATAATATATCTTTAGCATATGCGTGGGCATTGAATGCAAGAGAAAAATCATTGTTTTGAACCAACCAACGCATGGCCTGCGTTTCGGGCTCTGAAAATGCCGAAGTGCCGCAATACACATCACTGCTAGTCGTAAAACTTGTCCCCGTAGTACCCCAACCATAGGCGTAATTTCTATTTAAATCCACGCCATACACACCGCCCCCGTTATTCCTTCTGTTTTTTCGCCACATTCCACCACCATTAGCATTCGTTGTTTGATTGTAAACATACCCATCAGGATTTAGACATGGGACGAAAAACATTTGCGTATTGTTGACTAGATAGGTAACTTCGGCGTTGACATTGTAATTTTCTAATAGATACCACATGTAGAAAATTGTTTCCATCAAACTCATTGGTTCTCTTGCATGATGAATGGCCGAATAAAGTACTTTTGGTTCATTTTCATCAACAGATGGATTATCAGAAATACGCACGTGATAAATGGGCCGATTTTCCTGGGTTAAAAAATTAGAAATCGGTGTTTTGGGTGTTATAATCGTTGGATATTGCGCAGCCATTGCATCTAATTCAGCTAACATGGCATTGTATGTTAAGTACCCACCCATGGTGCCTAAATTAAAATTTGACGGCGTTTGAGGGGTAAATTCACTTGCACTAGACCCTGCAGTAACACCAGAGCAAGTAGCATTTCTCAATTCTTGTGGAGGGTTTTCATCATTTAGAATAGAAACATAATAAGCTTCCACATCGCTAATCAGAATTTCGAAAACGTATTCGTTTTCTTGCATTATTTCTATTTCTCTTTTGGAAAAATCTGAAATATAAAAGGTGTTTTCTTTGCGGATACCATGATCGATGGTTACGCCATATTCTGATAGTCTATTTAATTCAAAATCAGTAGCAAAAACTTTTACTCTACTGTAATTTTGAGAAAATGAAAAGTGAGCGAAATAAAATAAAATCAGGAAAAATAGAGATTGTTTCATGGTAAATAGTTTTGTGTGCGTAAAAATAAGAAAAAATAAAGCGATTCCATATTAACATTTATTTCTATCCAACTAAAATAATATCAACTAAAAAGTAAGAAACAATCCATTTTTTCAGCAACTAATTTGCTAAAAACAAGTTATATTAATTGCTCAAATTAACTTATCGCAGTAAATTAGCCATTCACTTGAAATATATTATTTATATATCGTTGTTGTTTTTTCAAACTTGGGTCGTTGCTCAAGAGGTTTGGATGACCCCTAATTTAGGACAGTGGGATGATCGAATAAGTTTCAGTGTAGACATCAACCAAGGCAAACTCTATATTGAAAAGACAGCACTTACGTATTACCTAAGCAATGCCATGGCACATGCTCATGAAGATGGCAAAGACCACGAAACTGCTGAAAAACTGAAAGTACATGCCATACAACAGACATTTCTCGGTGCTAATTCCAATGCAAAAATAACCTCCAAAGATTCAAGTAAACATTACGCTAATTATTTTATCGGGAACGATCCAGCAAAATGGAAATCAAAAATTCATAGTGTTTCTAATGTGAAATTAAGTGACTTTTATCCCAATATCGATTTAATATATTCCACCAAAAATGGAACACTTTCCTATAATTTTGAAATTAATAATGGGGGTGACCCATCAAAGATTCAATTTAAAATTGACGGGGCTGATAGATTTCGCATTTCCGAAAATGGGGCGCTAATCATAGGGCATACATTTGGAGAAATCATTCAAAGTGCGCCTAAAGCGTGGACAATGGATGAAAATGGAAAACGGAACGAAGTCGCCATTTCTTTTGGTATTAGTGAGGGTAGTTGCTTTTTTAATTTCCCAGAAGGTTATGACAAATCGCAAACACTTTTCATCGATCCAAGTTTAACCTTTTCTACTTTTACAGGTTCAACAGCTGATAATTGGGGATTCACTGCAACACCCGACTTAGCGGGAAATTTATATGGTGGCGGAATTGTATTTGGAGTTGGTTATCCTGTAAGCATAGGTGCGTATGACGCTTCCTTTAATTCGGGTACAGGGTCATTTCCTATGGATGTTAGCATAAGTAAATTTAATGCAAGCGGTAGCAACTTGTTGTTTTCCACTTATTTAGGAGGGAGTGGGAATGAAACTCCTCATAGTATGATAGCGAATAGCAACGGAGAACTATACCTTTATGGAGCTACCTCATCGACTAATTTTCCAATGGCTGGAGCAAGCTACGACAACAGCTTTAATGGAGGCCCTTATGTAATTGAAAATTCACTTGAATTTAACGGGTCTGATATTTATGTAGCAAAACTAAGTGCAAATGGCACAAGCCTTTTAACCTCTACTTTTGTTGGGGGAAGTGGAACTGATGGATTAAATGCCAATAGTTTACACTACAATTATGGCGACCAATTTAGAGGGGAAATAATTTTAGATAATAATGGAAATGTTTATGTTTCTAGCACAACTGAATCACAAAATTTTCCTTCAATAGTTGCTGCCAGTAATTTAATAGGAGCGCAAGACGCTGTCATTTTCAAACTAAATGGTGCATTAAGCAGCATAGCATGGAGTCGTTATTTCGGTGGGTCCGGGCTAGAAACTGGAAATTCACTTGATTTTGGGACTAACAATAATTTGTATGTTGCTGGCGGGACCACCTCAACTTCCTTGCCTTTTAATTCAGGCAATGACCTTACCTATAATGGCGGCATGAGCGATGGCTACGTATTAAGCCTAAATTCCGGAACAGGCGGCATAATCGCAGGATCTTATATGGGTTTAAATGAATACGACCAAGCTTATTTTGTGCGGGTGGATGTTCTTAATAACGTTTATGTTTACGGACAAACAGAATCTCCATGGGCGATAACGCCCGGGTGTTACAACATTCCTAATTCTGGTCAATTTATTCGAAAATACAGCCCAGATTTAACCACGATAGCATGGACAACAATGATAGGTGCTGGATCAGGCCATGTGGAAATCTCCCCTACCGCTTTTTTAATTTCCGATTGTTTTGATATATACATAGCCGGTTGGGGTGGGGTATTAAATGCGAATGCATCCGTTAGTCAAGCCCTTTTTTCGACCTCAAATGGATTTCAATGCACACCAAATGGTTTTCAATTAACAACGAATGGTAATAATTTTTACTTAGCCGTAATGAGTCAAGATGCAGCAACTCTCAAGTATGCAACCTTTATGGGTGGACAAACGGGAAGTTCAAATCATGTGGACGGTGGAACGAGTCGCTTTGATAAATCAGGGCGAATTTATCACGCTGTTTGCGGCGCTTGTGGGGGGAATAATTTTGGTTTTACAAGTACCCCAGGTGCATGGTCGACTCAAAATCTTAGTGCAAATTGTAACTTAGCCTGCTTTAAGTTTGACCTGAGTGCCATTGATGCTATTATATCACAACCGGCACCATACATTTGTATTCCACAACCTGTCCTTTTTAATAATTTGAGTCAAAATGGGAATACTTATGAATGGAACTTCGGCGATGGCACCTCCTCTTCAATCGCCCAGCCGAGTCATTTATACCCAAGTGCAGGAACATACGTCGTTCAACTAATTGTTTCAGATTCGATTGGGTGTTACACACCAGATACAGCATACGTGACCATCTTAATTGGAGATTTTCAAGGCGGTGTCACGCTTCCAACTAGCCCAATTTGTCCCGGAGAATCGTATGAACTTGATGCATTCGGAGGAAGTGCTTATAGCTGGTCGCCCGCCAATGTATTAAATAATTCTACCATTGCAAATCCAATTGCAACGATTACAACCAACACCTTATTTACAGTGATTATTAGTGACAGTTGTGGTTCTGACACCTTACAAGTTACCTTAACTATTTTTCCAAATTCATTGTCGATTTCAAATGACACAAGTATTTGTATTGGTCAAAGTGTGTCACTTTTTGCGAATGGAACAGGATCCATCGTATGGACCCCACCACTCTTTTTAAATAATAATTTAATCTTTAACCCCATTTCAACCCCAGATACATCCACCACCTATGTGGCAACATTAACAAGTATTGATGGCTGTATACTTTCCGACACGATGAACATTAACGTCTACTACAATCCGCCAACATCTTCCCTCTTGGATTCCCTACAACTTTGCCAAGGCACAGGCGCCAATATCACAATCAGTGGAGCGACGAGTTATTTTTGGTACCCCAATAACAACATAAATCCAACCAATACCAACAGTGTTTTTATTAACCCAATTAGCAACCAATATTATTATTGTGATTTAACTAATGTATGCGGTACAATCACCGATTCTATTTATATAAACATTGTAAGCGCAAGTATTTTTGCTGGGAACGACACCGTTATTTGTCCAGGCGAAGAAGCTTATTTATGGGCGAGTGGTGCGCTTAGCTATCAATGGTCGCCACTACAATACGTGCTGGCTGCAAGTGGAAATAACGCCATAGTGATGCCCACTCAAAGCACCCAATTCCAAGTGATTGGAACCGATGCAAACGGATGCAAGGATACGGCTCAAGTAGAAGTGGTGTTGCATCCACAACCATTCATTCAAATCAGCCCAAGTGTACAAGCTTTTTATGGGGACGTAATTCAATTATCAGCAATCGCCAATCAGCCCGGCACCTACGTGTGGAGTCCCCCAGAATATTTGTCCTGTATTAATTGTGCTAATCCCATCGCTAACCCTGATATGGACATGACCTATTATGTAAGTTTTGTGGATGAAAACGGATGCGAAACAGACAACTTAGTTTCCATTAGCTATGAAGTAGTAATTTATGTGCCAAATACATTTATTCCAGACGGAAATGATCTAAATGATCTTTTTGGCGTGTATGGTGGAAATATTTCAGCTATGAAAATGGTAATTTTTGACAGATGGGGCGAGTTAATTTGCACCTTAAATTCCACCGCTGAATTTTGGGATGGGACCTACAAAGGAAAAATTTGTCAGGATGGAACGTATACATGGCGCTTAATTTATTCCGATAAACAAGATAAAAAATATGAACTATTGGGACATGTTAATCTCATTCGATAAGTAGAAAGCTTATTAAATTCTTAAATTTGCTACTACTATGTCACTTAAAATAAAATCTTTCGAGTTCAATGGATTTCAAGAAAACACGTTTGTGGTTTCTGATGAAGAAAAAAATGGGGTGATTATCGATCCAGGTTGCTATTCGCACGAAGAAGAAAAAATGTTGTCTTCCTATATTGAACAAGAACAACTAACAATCATTGCCCTACTAAATACACATGCACACATTGATCATGTATTGGGGAACGCTTATGTCAAAGAAAAATACAAGGTAGATTATTATCTTCACAACGATGATATTAAGACGCTAAATTCCGTTGAACAATACGCCTCTTTATATGGGTTTTCAGGCTATAAAACATCCCCACAGCCAAGTGTTTCACTCGAACATGCTACCGAATTAATTTTGGGAAACATGCGAATAAAAGTATTGCATACCCCAGGTCATTGTCCGGGACATGTTGTTTTTTATTTCCAATCCGATGGCATTGTTATCAATGGAGATGTCCTTTTTAATGGGAGTTTTGGCAGAACGGATTTACCCGGAGGGAATTTAGAAATTCTCAAAACCAGTATTTTTGAAACGATGTTTCAACTTCCTGAAGACACCATTGTCTATTGTGGTCACGGTCCTTCAACAACAATTGGAGCTGAAAAATTAAACAACTACATCCATCAATTTTAATTTATGAGAATTGGCATTAATACCCGTAATCTTATTCCCAATAAAATGGAAGGATTTGGGCACTATACCTTTGAAATAGTATCACGTTTGATTTCAGCTCACCCAGAACATGAATTTATTCTTTTTTATGATCGTCAAATAGATCCGCCCTTCAATTTTGGATCGAATGCCTATGAAGTAGTAGTATCGCCACCGACTCGCCATCCAATTTTACATCTAATTTGGTTTGAAATAAAATTACCAAGGGCATTAAAAAAACACAAGATAGACCTCTTTTTTTCTCCGGACGGATATTGTTCTTTGCGATCTAAAGTACCACAAGTGGCGGTAATTCACGATATTAATTTTGAGCATAATCCAAAAGATTTACCGAAATTAGTCAGCTTTTACTTACGCTATTGCTTTCCGAAATTCGCTAAAAAAGCCAAGCATATCATAACAGTTTCTGATTATTCAAAAGATGACATTGTTAAATCGTATGCTATTGATCCAAAGAAGATTACCGTCATTCCAAATAGTTCAAACATGGCTTTTAAAGTGAAAGGACAAGAAGTACAAACAGCCGTTAAAGAAAAATGGACGAACGGAGTTGATTATCTATTATTTGTTGGCTCCTTAAATCCAAGAAAAAACGTACAACGCTTACTTAATGCCTTCGAAATAGTGGCAGGTAATCACAAGGAAGTTGTGTTACTAATCGTTGGGACAAAAATGTGGCGGTCGAATAAATTAAGCATTCCAGTATCGATACAAGACCGCGTAATTTTCACTGGGCACCTACCACTGGAAGAACTTGTTGATATTACGGCAAGCGCACTCGCACTAACATACGTTCCTTATTTTGAGGGGTTTGGAATACCCTTGGTAGAGGCTATGAAATGTGGAACGCCCATATTAGCAGCGAATGCCACCAGTTTACCCGAGGTTGCTGGGAATGCTGCTATTTATTGCAATCCATTTGACACGAAAGAGATAGCTGAAGGAATTCAGAAATTAATTACCGATGAAAACTTGAGAAGCACTTTATCAATTGCTGGACAAAGTCGAGGAGAGTTATTCTCTTGGGATGTCTCTGCAAGAAAAGTTTGGGAAATCATAGAGGAAAATCAAACAAAATAGCGCCTTGCAATTATTTTAAACATTTAAAATAATCAAAGGGCTCTAAACATTCCTGGCATTGGTAATGAGCTTTACAAGCCGTGCTGCCAAACTGACTAACCATTTTTGTATTTATTGTATCGCAAAGCGGACAAGGCACAGGCGTTGGGACCCCAAACAAAACACTTTTATCCAATTCGTTCACGGGAGGGGCAATGCCATATTCTTTTAATTTCCTTCGGCCATTTTCTGATAGCCAATCCGTTGTCCAAGCTGGAGAAAGAACTGAAACGACATGAACATTATTTATTCCTATAAGTAACAAATTGGCTTTAATATCCTCTTCTATTACCCGCATTGCTGGACAACCGCTATAAGTTGGCGTAATCGTAATTTCCCACCCTTGGTTTTCTAGTTGCTTAACATCCCTTACGATGCCTAAATCAAGAATTGATAAAACGGGAACCTCTGGATCTTTAACCGTTTCCAAGGAATCATAAATTTGCTTAGCGCTTACCATTCCATATTTGGATAGGTCCGTTGCATATATTGCAATTCCGCCAATAGAAAACCCATGTGCTCAGAATGCCTACCCACTCTACCGCCTTCAAATTGCCAATTATTAGTTGGGATTTCCAGCTTTGCTAGTTGTAGAATATGATCAACGTTTTCTTTCCACATTCCTTTTAGATGAATCAAGTCAGGAATTGCCTTGTTTTCTGTTAAATAGCGATCTACTTCATCCTCAAAAAAGAGTTCGTCGGTATAACGCCAAAGTGTATTAAGAGATTCTTGCATTTTAAGATGCGATTCTTCCGTCCCATCCCCTAACCTAATCACCCATTCAGAAGAATGCTTGAGGTGATAACGCGTTTCTTTTAATGATTTTTCTGCGATGGCCGCTAATTGTTTATCGGAAGAATATTGCAATGATTCGAATAAGATTTTTCGGAATGCATCAAAGAAAAACTGTCTAAGCATCGTATCACCAAAATGACCATTTAACTGTTCAACTAATAGGCAATTCACATATTCCTTTTCGAGTCGTAAAAATGCAAAATCATCTCCACTTTTGCCTTTCCCCTCTAATTCCCCAGCATAATTTAACAAACTTGTTGCTTGTCCAATTAGATCCAGGGAGATATTAGTAAGCGCAATATCTTCCTCTAGAATAGGACCATGACCACACCACTCGGCTAATCGCTGACCTAGAATAAGACTATCGTCTCCTAACCTCAATACATATTTTAATAAGTGCTCTTTCATTTTTTACATGTGAGATATACCATCTGGCACATCATAAAAACTAGGATGACGATAAACCTTTGAATTTGCGGGGTCATAAAAAGCATCTGCTTCTGCAGCATCAGAGGCAAAAACATTGTTTGAAGCCACCACCCAAATGGAAATTCCCTCCGAACGTCTGGTATAAACATCACGTGCGTTTTCTACTGCCAATTGTGCATCAGAGGCCCTAAGACTTCCAACATGCTTATGATTCAACCCTTGTTTGCTTCGGATAAAAACTTCCCAAAGTGGCCATTCTTGATCAGACATACTATTCGGTTTAAATTTACTTATACAGTTACCAGTTCACTTCTTTTTTTTGCATATGCCATAGCGGCATCCCTTACCCAAGCACCATTTTCTTTAGCTTCCTTGCGAGCCGCTACCCTTTCTTTATTACAAGGGCCATTGCCATTAACCACTTGCCAAAACTCATCCCAGTTAATTGGACTTGTCTCATAATGTTTTGTTTCATCATTCCAAACGATATTCGCATCTGGAACTGTAAGCCCAATTAATTCCGCTTGAGGAACGGTTGCGTCAACAAACAACTGCCTTAGTTCGTCATTGGTATGACGCTTAATCTTCCATTTCATGGATTGCGCGGTATGTTTTGAGGTGGCATCGTTGGGTCCAAACATCATTAATGCTGGCCACCAAAATCGATTTAAAGCATCTTGCGCCATCTCTTTTTGAGCAGGAGAACCATTCGCTAAACTCATCATTATTTCAAAACCTTGTCGCTGATGAAAAGATTCTTCTTTACACACGCGAACCATTGCCCTTGCATATGGACCGTATGAACAGCGACACAAAGGCACCTGATTCATGATGGCAGCCCCATCAACCAACCAACCAATTGCGCCCATATCGGCCCATGATAATGTTGGGTAATTAAAAATAGAGGAATACTTTGCTCTCCCTTCGTGCAAGTCATCAATAAGTTGTTCTCTATCAGCGCCAAGTGTTTCAGTGGCACTATAAAGATATAAACCGTGCCCTGCCTCGTCTTGTACTTTGGCTAATAAAACGGCCTTTCGACGTAAATTTGGTGCACGCGTGATCCAGTTGCCTTCAGGTAACATTCCAACGATTTCGGAATGCGCATGCTGAGAAATTTGCCGAATTAAGGTTTGGCGATAATCATCAGGCATCCAATCCTTAGGCTCAATTTTTATATCATTATCAATTTTAGATTGAAAATTACTTTCTAACAATGCAAGAGATGATGGGTCCATTTTTTACTTATAATTTAGACAAATATAATCATTTACAACTCTCGAATCAACAATTACAGCTGTTAATTGTTCTTTCCTAAGCTAGTAAAATGTGAAAGTTTAACTACTTTTGAAGCGTAAAATAATAAAGGTATGACTCCAAAATTTCATAAACTTCAGGTTAAATCTGTTTCGAAGCTAACGAAAGATGCGGTATCGATAGAATTTAATGTTCCAAACGAATTGACAAACGCATTTAAATATGTTGCCGGTCAGTACCTTACGCTAAAAAAACAACTAGAAAACCAAGAAATCCGAAGGTCCTATTCATTATGTTCGGCGCCTATAGAGAAAAAATGGGTAGTGGCGATAAAGCGAGTTGAAAATGGTATTTTTTCAACCTATGCCCTAAACCAATTGAAAAAGGGGGACGAAATTGAAGTAATGCAGCCGATGGGTAATTTTCAATTTATTCCAAGCCCAGCGAAAAAATCAATTGTGCTATTTGCAGCTGGAAGTGGCATTACGCCGATGATGGCCATCTTAAAAACCTTGCTTTCTGAAGAAAAAGAAAGTGATGTTACCTTATTTTATGGCAACAAGGGTTTTTACTCTGTGTTGTTTAGAGAGGAATTAGAGGCCATTAAAAACGCCTTTATCGGCCGATTTCGGGTAATACACCTCTTTTCGCAAGAAAGTTTAGGTACGCCAATTCAAAAAGGAAGAATAGACAAAGACAAAACAGACAAGCTATTTTTAGCTTTTCTAAAAAATCAAGAAATTGATGCGGCATATATTTGTGGTCCGGAACAAATGATATTAGGTGTGAAAGAGAGTTTAATATCATCGGGAGTACCTGCAAACAGCATTCATTTTGAATTATTTCACGCTGGCTTAAAAAGCACGAAGAAAGAGAAAGCAACAACAAAATTGAATTCCATTGCTAGTCAAATTGAAGTGATTTTTGATGGAGACAATATTAAATTCGATTTAGCCTCTGATGGCCTTGCCATTTTAGATGCTGCTCAAGAAGCAGGAGTAGATTTGCCATATGCCTGTAAAGGCGGTGTTTGTTGCACGTGTAAAGCACGTGTGATAGAAGGAAGTGTAAGAATGGATGTGAATTACTCTTTAGAGAAAGATGAGGTAGAAGCAGGTTATATTTTAACTTGCCAAGCACATCCAACAAGTGCAAAAGTTATAGTATCATTTGATGAATAATTATGGGAATTTTTAGTTTTAAAAAGAAGAAAAGTGGTGGCGATTCCAAATGGAATGATTTGCTTGTTACCGACCTTCAAAAAATCAGTAGCGACACAAGTGTTGTTACTTTAGGATATGAAAAAGAACAAGCAAGTATTTTTCAATTTATTCCAGGGCAATACCTAGCAATAGAAGTAGAAATTAAGGGTGTTGCTACCCGTCGATCGTATTCGATTTGCAGCGGTCCTTCTGAAGAATTGAAAATTGCAGTAAAAAGCGTTCCGCAAGGACTGGTTTCTAATTTCATTAATCATGAATTAAAAATTGGCGACACCATTAAATCAATGGCGCCTGATGGAAACTTTACATTAAAAGACGAAAAGAATCTAGTCGTATTTGCATCAGGAAGTGGCATAACCCCTATCGTTTCGATTGCAAAAAGTTTAACAACAGCTGCTAGCATGCGCTTGTTTTTTGGCAACAAAACAGTTGATGATATATTATTTCACGAAGATTTAAAGCAGCTACCGCAGGTTCAACTTATCAATTACTTATCCCGTGAAAACAATGCTGATTATAAAAAAGGGAGGCTTGATAAAGCTACTATTACGGAGGAAATAAAGGCCGATTTATCCCTACTAAAAGCAGATGCGTTCCTTTTGTGCGGGCCTGAGGAGATGATTAAAGATGGCATAGACACGCTAACATTCTTTGGGGTAAGTTCTCAAAAAATTAACTATGAATTATTTACTCCACCCGTATTATTACTTAAAGAAGAAACGAAAATTGATTTTAAAGGCGAGTGTACCATGGAGGTGACCTTGGATCACGAAACCATTGAAATTACCATGAAGAATGATAAACAAACGATTCTTGACGCGGTTGAAAACGCGGGTTTTGACCCTCCTTTTTCTTGTCGTGGAGGTGTTTGTTGTTCCTGTAAAGCAAAAATCATAGAAGGAGAGGCAACGATGCGCTTGAATTATTCATTAACAGATGAAGAGGTTAAAAATGGGTATATTTTAACTTGCCAAGCGAGGCCTGCATCTGAAAAATTAATTATTAGTTATGATTAATAGAACGATTGTTGTCACCGGGGCTAGTAGAGGGATTGGCAAAGAAACGGTCTTGTTTCTCGCTTCAAATCCAACTAATAGACTCATTGCCCTTTCTAGAGATGTAGACTTAATGGAGCAACACTTTGGACAACTTCCCAATGTTAATTCACATCGATTTGATTTAAACGAAGCCATCCTTCCACAAGCGGAAAAAATTTTTACCGGCATTGATGAAGTAAATGTGTTAATCAACAATGCTGGTTATTTGATAAAGAAACCTATTAAAGAATTGACACAAGCTGATTTTCAAAAATCATTACAAGTAAATTTTTTGGGGCCAGTAGAATTAATACAGTTTTTATCCAGTAGAATGGAGGTAAATGGGGCACATGTTGTAAATATTAGTACAATGGGTGCTTTTCAGGGAAGCGCTAAATTTCCAGAATTAGCTGCTTATGCCTCTTCAAAAACGGCATTATGTAACTTCACCGAAGTCTACGCCGAAGAAAACAAGGACGGAAATATTCGGATGAATTGCTTGTGTTTAGGAGCGGTACAAACAGAGATGCTTGCCGAAGCCTTTCAAGGCTATTTAGCAAAAACAAGCGCACAAGAAATGGCCGATTTTATTTCAGATTTCGCCATAAACAAGGGGCTTTTCTTCAATGGGAAAGTCATTCCCGTATCGAATTCGACCCCCTAAAAAAACACGGGGCAATGCTTTTTTAAACTCGATTGTTTTTGGTACCTTTACCCTAAATGCTGCCCAATTTAAAAAAATTTATTTTTTTCCTAGTTAGTTTTTGCATTACGAATGCATGGACGCAGGATATACATTGGACACAATTTAACGATAACCAATTATTTCAAAATCCGGCAAACGCAGGTAATTTTAATGGTGATCTTCGCTTTATAGGAAACTTCAAAGACCAATGGCGTAGTGTAACAGTTCCATTCTCCACCTTTTCTTTTTCAATTGATAAAAACATAAAAAATGTTGGTTTTGGCTTACTTGCCTTTCATGATCAAGTGGGAGATGGTAAACTTAGCACCGTCGAATTACAGGGAAACGTATCGTATAATCTTAAATTAAGTCCTGATTCTTCCCATAATTTAAGAGGTGGCTTAAACATCGGTATGAACCACCGGCAGGTAAATTGGAATTCATTTTATTTTGACAGCCAATTCAACGGATATATTTTTGATGCGGCATTACCAACTAATGAATCGATCCAAACCGATCGAAAGACTAATTTATCCATTGGCGCGGGTGTTTTATACGAATGGATTAAAAATCCACGGTTAAAACTAAACATTGGAATTGGCGCCTTTAATTTAAATAGGCCGAATCAAGGATTTTACAATGAAATAATAAAAAGAGACGTTCGCTACAATGGATTTCTTAAAGCTACGATTGCTGTAAAACCAATGATAGATGTAATCCCGAGCATTCAATATTCTTCACAAGGTACTTACCAAGAACTTGTACTTGGATCTTCCATGAAGTATTATTTACCCTCCAAAACCTTTGTGTATCGCGCAGTTTATGCTGGCTTATGGATGAGAAATAAAGACGCCTGTATGCTAACTTTAGGATACGATCACCAAGACTTATTTGTGGGATTGAGTTACGATATTAATCTTTCCAAATTAGTTCCTGCCAGTAATGCACGAGGTGGATTTGAAATCGCGGTAAGGTATATCATCAATAAATTCAAACCCAAACGCGTAGATCATCGAGTATGTCCAGATTATATTTAACCCTCTTTATTTTATTGGTGCTACCACTATCACTGATGGGCCAAGTTAAACTGAAGGACTTAGTGAAATTTGCTGATGAACAATACAAAAAAGGCGATTATTACTATGCGATCGATTTTTATAAAAAAGCCATCGCCATTGATTCTAACTCACTCGAATTAAAATGGAAATATGCCGAAACACTAAGAGCCTACAAAAACTATAAGGAAGCAGAGAAAGTATATGCTGAAATCTATGCTAGAGAAGAAGCTGAAACCTATCCAGAGAGCATCTTATACCTTGGCTTAATGCAAAAGCAAAATGGCAACTATCAACAAGCCATGGAAACATTTAAATTAGCAAAGACACATTACGATGATAAAGAGAGTTATAATTATCGAAAATCTAATCGTGAAGTTGAATCATGTTATTGGGCATTAAAAAATGCTAAAGACACCGCCGGACTTAAACAGTTTCATACAAGAATAAATAGCTTTGATGCTGAATTTGGCCACCATTATTCAAATGGAGTATTAATTTTCTCTTCTTTAAAAGCGGATACCACCAATGAAAATGAAGAGGTATATGGCAGGAATTACACGAATGCTTTGTACTATGTCAATACTTCCGAAGATTCCATTCCTAAAGCAAAAAAAATTATTGGTCTTGCCGAAGCTAAACTCCATACAGGGAATGCCAGTTTTTCAAGAAGCGGTCACTATTTCTATTTTAGCATCTGTGAAGATGATGGGTATAATTACCGATGTAAAATTGCTCGATCGGTCGTAAAAGATGGTGTATATGGGAAAGCCGACACCCTCCCTTTCCTAATAAACCATCCAAATTCCAATACGACCAATCCGATGGAAGCACAAATAGAAGGTAAATCATACCTCTTCTTTGCGTCTAATCGACCCGGTACTAAGGGAGCCATGGATATTTGGTATAGCGAAATTATTAGCGACACCGATTTTGGAGCTCCCATCAATCTAAGCGTGATAAATTCCATCGATAATGAGATTTGTCCTTGGTACGACACCATAAAAAATCAATTGTATTTTTCATCAACATGGCATAATGGATTAGGGGGCTATGATGTTCTCATGTCGAAAAAGATAGGGGAGAAATTTGAAAAACCAATTAACTTAAAACAGCCAATAAACGGGCCGGCCAATGACTTATATTACTTTGAAGCCGGGGACAGTGTTTTTGTGTCATCCAATCGATTGGGAAGTTTTTCAAAAAAAAATCCAACCTGTTGTAGCGACATCTATTTCGCGAAAA
Source organism: Chryseobacterium gleum (assembly GCA_945877045.1). Lineage (GTDB taxonomy): Bacteria > Bacteroidota > Bacteroidia > Flavobacteriales_D > Crocinitomicaceae > UBA952. The sequence continues at coordinate 3,831 of CAMCQW010000007.1, read as the reverse complement.
TTGAACGGCCAATCATCCCGCCAGATTCCACGTCTATCATAACACAAAGAATAGACTTTCCTATTCAATTGTTTTTCAAGAATGATCATCCCAATCCAAAAAGTTACTTGCCAAGCACTAGTTTGCCCTACGAAACGACTTACGTGGATTACAAAAAGTCATTTGATGAATACCTAAGCAAAGTAAATGATGATTCCATAAAAATAAATAATGATCGAAAATTAAAATTAGAAAACTTCTTTACTAATTCAGTTGACAAGGGATACAACGATCTATTAATACTGAGTGATTCCTTAGCATTACATTTATCGCAAAATAAATACGTAACACTCTTTGTGAAAGGATATGCAAGTCCTTTGCACCGCACCAACTACAACATACGCCTCTCGAAAAGACGGATAAACACTTTTTACAACTATTTATCAAGCTACAAAAATGGTTTGTTTAAAAGCGCGCTTGAACTAAATAAAAACAACGAGGCCCAACTTCAAATTATTGAGATTCCGTTTGGGGAGTTTGCTGCAAATCAACTCACAAGCGATGATTTTAATGATCAGAAAAACTCCGTTTATTCTTATGAAGCGAGTATTGAGCGCAAGATTGAAATAATTGGAATGGAAATCGCCGATGAAAAGCGGGACAGCATGCTTTATATAAGTCCTTCTGTGATCAACTTAAATGAAAAGAAAAATAATACTGTTCAGGAAATTGAGTTTGTTATAGAGAATTTAATGGAAACAGAAGTATTGATAGAAAAAATTGATGTGGACTCATCAGTGCTAAAAGCAAGTGACCTTGCAATGAATATTGGCGCAAAAGGGAAGCAAAATATAAAATTTCAATTTACACCGCCAAAAGAAAAAGGCCTATATTTATTTGCCATCGACATCAAATTCTTTTCCATCAAAATGCCTATTCGTGCATATACCACCATTGAGATTAAATAAATCATTATTGTCCTTTTCAATTTTCGAGAATCAATCAATAGATTTGTATCTTCGCTAAAAATTTTGAGTCGTGTATGACCTCTCCTAAACAAAGATTGTATTTTATTGATATTGCTCGAAGCATAGCGATTTTGCTAATGCTAGAAGGTCATTTTATCGACGATACATTAATGACCTTATATCGTGACCCCAATAATTTCTATTATTCAACATGGCTATACCTACGAGGGTTCACGTCACCCACCTTTTTAACCATAACAGGTGTTGTTTTTACCTACTTATTACTCGGTAAAAATGACGAGGGATTTTCCAAAAACATTCGCGTAAAAAAAGGCTTTAAACGAAGTGTTGAGTTGATATTTTGGGGGTATTTACTAGAATATTATTCCTTTCATGTATTACAATGTATTGGATTTGGGATACTTACCATCCTATTACTTTATGGATTATATAAACTTGTAAAAATAATTCCTTTATGGATTTACTTTTTTATGGCAGGGGTGTCTATTTTTTCTACCTATGCATTTTTCGCCAAGCTACAAGGCACCACCAACTATTGGCCTCAAAACATGCCTTCATTTGTACAAAATATGTTTTACGGCAAATGTTCTGTCTTTCCGATTTTACCAAAAATGGGCTACACAATGTTCGGGGCAATGTTTGGCGTGCTTTTACATACCTTTCAACATAAAGTAAAAACATGGTTGTTCATTCTGTCCACTTTTTTTTCAGGGCTCATTCTGTATTTATACATTAAGGACTTCTTGGTTTTCTTTGATACTAGTTTTGAAACAAGTTACTACCATTTTTACAGCTTTGACTGGCTATACAAATGTCTAGGAGTAGTATTAATGTTTTTGGCAGTATTGATCAGTATAGAGAAACTATGCGTAATAAAACAATCTTTATTTTTGAAAATAGGACAAAACACGTTAACCATATACATATTACATAACATCCTATTATATGGAACAATAACTGGTATAGGAATCCATACATTTCTGGAAAGAAAAATTAGCGCATGGTATATAATTCCGGCCACCGTTTTATTTCTATTAACTTTTGTTCTATTAATTAAACACCTTGATTTTATTAAATTGAAATTGTCCTTTATTTTGGTGCCAATCAAAACTAAAATGAACACACTATTCGGAATTAAATAAGTACTTGGTCAAGAAGGTGTTAAAAGCTTGTTTATTCCGTAAGTAGCCGGTGGGTTTCTTGCAACTGCTCAAGCGACAATTTCAATTTTGGACGCGTAAAATTGAGGTCGTCCGCTGAACAAATGGGCACCAAATGAATATGCACATGTGGAACTTCAAGACCGATAATACTGAGGCCAATTTTCTCGCAATCAATTTTAGATTTCATTAGTGACGCTACCTTTTTAGAAAAGAGGATCATTCGTGCTAACACCTCATCATCCAAGTCAAAAACATAGTCGATTTCAATTTTATAGATAACTAAAACGTGCCCAATTACTAAGGGGTTAATGTCTAATATAGCGAGGAATTCTTCGTCTTCACAAACACGAAAACATGGTATTTCTCTATTAATAATTTTAAAAAAAATACTAGGCATTAACGAGAAATGCTAATTATTTCAAATTGAAGTGAACCTCCTGGCGTTTGAATTTCGGCAATTTGGCCTATCTTTTTTCCTAACAAACCTTTGCCAATCGGAGAATCAACAGAAATTTTCCGCAATTTAATATCGGCTTCGTTTTCGGCAACTAAGGTATATATCATTTCCATACCATTAGAAATATTTTTAATGGTAACGATTGATAAGATGAAGACTTTAGAGTTATCAATTTTCGTGTCGTCAATTAATCTGGCATGCGCTACGATATTCTCCATTTTAGAGATTTTCATTTCTAAAATCCCTTGCGCTTCTTTTGCAGCATCGTATTCAGCATTTTCAGATAAATCACCTTTATCTCTTGCCTCGCCAATTTGTTCTGAAATAGATGGTCGCTGAACTGTTTTAAGTTCGTTTAACTCATCCTTAAGTTTCTTAAGGCCTTCTGCTGTATAATAATTGATTTGAGACATGATAAAACTCCTTTAATATAAATAAACAAGAAAGCCGAACAGCCCACTTACAAATTAATAAAATAAATTATGTTATTTAAGACTAATCGTCAATCCCATTGTGTGAATTATTCCAAATACACCTGCAAATCTAGCGCAGTATTCTAAGCCCAGTGCACTTTTAGACTTGCCAACTAAGGCATCTAAAGAAAATCCAGCTGTTGGTCCGATAAGTGCATTAGAACGATTTTCATCAGATAAAAGGTCTTTTTCGTAAACGTATCCAGCACGGAGATTGAAAGCCATTTTTTCACTTATCATACCATAATCTAAGCCTAAACGAAATTGATCCTTAGAAAAAGAATTCGCGGTAAAACCTAAGGCTAAATTCAACTTGTTTTCTGGCGTAAAGATAAAATCATATGAACCACCGATAGACAATAACGAAGGTAACTCATAAGTTGCTGATCGCTGTTCTAAAGACCCAATAAACCCAGTAGAAACGTACGATACTTGTTGCGACAAACCATCACCTTTATAACGCATAACAGGACCAACATTTTTCAATGCAATTCCAAATTTAATTTGTTCTTTATCCCCTGTTACATATCGAATTCCTGCATCGATAGCAATACCACTGGATTTTAAATTCGAAATGTTTTCCGAAATAACTTTAAAATTAATTCCACCAGATATTGTTGATGAAAACTTCTTCGCATAACCAATATTAAAAATATTTGCTCGAGGAGAGAAGTAACCAATATTTCCCTCAGGATTAGCGACAGTAGTAATCGCAATATCACCATAACTCAGTGATTGCACACTAACAGAAATAACGTCTGATTCGGACA
>CAMCQW010000006.1 GCA_945877045.1 Chryseobacterium gleum | reverse complement strand
ATTACAGATCCGATAATCTTATTTACTTTTTCATTTTTTGAGTAGGCACCATGATTCGCATCGTGCATTACAGAAAGCCCTACTCCTGCCATACCAAAGCCCATAATTGTCCACATTAGTAAGACCATCCATGTTGACATTTCTACCGTTAACAGAAAGCATAGGGGTGTGAGATAAAAAGCAAGCATCGCAATAGTTTTAAAAACCATAGCGGCATTTGCGTGGCGAGAAATATTTTTGGTTTTGAAATAATCGCCAACCCTTTTTCGAAGAAACTTGTGAAATTCTTCGTTGTGAGTTCTAGCAAATGTTACGTTAGAATTAAACATACAATATGATATTTTAGTTACAAAGTTAGTCTAATAACCAACCATTGTTGTTTTAAACGCTTAAAATTAAATTTAGTTCGTTAAGTAAACTTTAAAATCTATTCGTTTTCTGAAGCTGTCTTCAATAAAAAGATTGGTTTTAAAGTAAACCAAGATAATAATGGGAAGAAAAGCAACGGCATTAGGAAGCCTTTAAAGAAATCAACAAAAAGAATGGTGTCTTCTTTTTTAAAGATGGGCTCCTTCATTTTTAAAACATAAAAAACTAATCCAATCGTGAGGCCACTAAAAATAAGACCGATTAGAAACTCCACTATCCTAGTATTTTTAGGGAAGAAATGAATCCCTAATTGATAAGACAATGATATTGGAAGAGTAAGTAGGCCTGACAGTACAAAAAACCTTCCGATTAAGGACCACATGTTGGCTCCCTCGCTAAAATCAACTATTAAATTAAAATAAAATGCGGCATAACAATAGCAAACTATTGCTGAGAAAACGCTTGCTGTTAAAGCATGTATTATTGCTCGTTTTATTTTTTTTACAAGGGTATCTCTCATGTTAATTATTGAAAAAAATATTGTTAAAAGTAATTCATAAAAATAGATTAATCATAAATCACGTCTCTAATTATTGAAATCGATCTTGAATTGTCAAATAATGGCAAGTGTATTCGCATATAGCTCAACAATATCTCTAGAGCCTCTTTATCTAAATTTCGTTCAGGAGCTTTTAGTGTCGTAAATAGATCATTTAAATAGCTTGACATTTTTTCGTCTTTTGTTATAGCTCCATTACCACTACTTAAAAAAACACCTTCCTCCACATTAAACCCTGTAGCATGTTCAATAGTTGTTGGTGACACGCCCAACTGAGCAATTAAATTGGCTAAAAACTCAAGAGGAAAAGACTTTAAATTAATGGTGTTATTAAGCTCCTCCGCTAGCTTTAAGAGAAAAGTAAATAGCTGTTGATCCGCTTGCTCTTCTCGCAAGGTTTGTTTTAAAACATCGCTAATAAAGTAACTAATAAGCACTTTAATTGGATGAGAGGACGTCGATATATAAGGGGTTGCAATCGTTAAAGAATTAATGATCCCTAGTTCACTCTCGGGTCTTTTGAATGAACTAATTTCATAATGTCCGAAGACTAAAAACGGTGTTTTTTTCTTTTTCCCTCCCTTATAAATATATTTTGACAAGCCACTCGATTGGGTATAAAAAGTCAAGATTAGACTGCTTTCAGAATAATTTGTTTTAAATAATAGCAGGCCGTTATCAGTGTTTTTCATCGGAAAAGTTTAACAAAGAAATAAAATAGTTCTTTACAAATACATCTTGAATAATTATTATTTTTATAAATAAAAATGAAGCGCAATCTCCTTCTGTTTATCTTCTTGCAATTTTCCTTCTGTTTTTTTACGCAATCTTATTCATATGACAATGCCGTATTAAGCGAGGCTGCAGTCAATGAAAATGACACTGTTATTACCATTAAATGGCAGAGTTCTTTGGGCGCAACACAATATAATTTATATCGAAAACTCTATGGCGGTTTAAGTTGGGGCTCACCAATCGCTAACCTTGGCCCTTTGGAATTATTCTATGGGGATAGTAATGTGGTCGCGAACCAATTATATGAATATCGTATTATGCGTGTTGGCTCAACCGGTACCGCTTATGGCTATTTGGTGTCGGGGATTAACACTCAAATTCCATATAACAAAGGAATAATGATTTTGATAATTGACGACTACTTTTTACCCGATTTACAAAATGAGATTTCTGAATTAATTCTAGATATTGAAGCAGATGGTTGGTTTGTTCAACAACAACTGGTAAATCGTAATAACAGCGTTTCACAAGTAAAATCACTCATCCAAGGAATTTATAATAGCGATCCCGTTGCCACGAACGGCTTGTTTTTGTTAGGACATGTTCCCGTGCCCTATTCCGGCGATATTAACCCGGATGGTCACCCAGATCATTTAGGCGCATGGCCTGCAGATGTATATTATGCGGACATTGATGGGACATGGAACGATGTTAGTGTAAACGATGCTAGTGCTTCCGACCCAAGACAGCACAATATTCCTGGTGACGGAAAATTTGACGAGTCTATACTCCCCTCTGATGTAGAATTAGAGGTTGCACGCGTTGATTTTTACAATCTTCCTGCATTTTCAAACACAGAAACAATGTTAATGCAAAGCTATCTTGGCAAACTACACGCTTTCAAGACAAGGCAATATATTCCGAGGGATATTGCGATCGTTGAAGATAATTTTTTAGGATTTGCAGAAGGATTTGCAGGTTCGGCCTACGCAAGTTTTTCTCCGAATGTTGGAATAGATTCTATTGTTAATGGTAATTACACAAGTGAATTACTAAACAGTAATTATTTATGGGCGTATGGAACGGGGCCTGGTTGGTATAGCGGTGCGTCAGGTATTGTTACCACTAATGAATTTGCTGCAAATAATTATAAGAGCACTTTTTCGATGTTATTTGGCAGCTATTTCGGCGATTGGGACAGTGCTAATAATTTAATGCGCGCTAATCTAGCCAGCGGAAAAACGCTGAGCTGTTCGTGGTCAGGAAGGCCATACATTTACTATCACCCTTTAGCGATGGGCGAAGACTTAGGGTATTGTATTCAAAAAGCACAGAATAACAATTCAACTTATTTTTCCTCCACATTAAACACATTTAAACGATGGATTCATATTGCCCAATTGGGAGATCCAAGCTTAAGGTCAAGGTATATTTCGCCTCCGAGCAACCTGACTTGTTCCACCAATGCCAATGGCTCGATTCAATTGACATGGGCACCATCTTCCGAAACTGTAATTGGTTACGCTGTCTATCGTAGGGACCCAAACATAAACTTTTGGACCTTAGTTGATCCTGCGATAATTAGTGGGACAACTTATAATGACAATGGCATCGTAAACGGAGGGGCATTTATTTATATGGTTAGAGCAGTAGACACCCTAAGAACTGCCAGTGGAAAATACTATAATCAAAGCCTAGGAACCATTGGGAGCGGAAATTCTACTGTGCAAACACCAACGGTTTCAATGAATAAATACGTTCAAGTTTACCCTAATCCAACGAATGATTATGCCACAGTCTTAGTGCCTGAGCTATTGATTGGTAAGGAATATAAAATCTTAAATTTAATGGGTAAAGAAATTGAAAGCGGCACGATTGAATCGCTTGTCCATAAAATTAACTTGCGGCAATATTCCCAGGGCATTTACCTCATCTATATTGAAGGACTGGAGTCCTCGGTAAAGGTTAGTAAGAATTAATTACTTCCCCTTCGATTTACCGACAACAATTACATCCTCATTGTCGTCTTCCTCTTGCTCCTTCCATTTTTGAAGATTTTTCTTAATCTTAGGGTCTTTGTTCGGCTTTTCATCTTTTACCGGAAGGTTCACGGGTTTATTGTCTCCTTTAATTTTTGGATTAAAGTTTATTTTAATTTCCTCCTTTGGGACCTCTTTTGGAACGTATGTATTAACCGTAGAGTCTTTCTTAAAGAAGCCGAATTCTGATTTTAATATAGATTTAACTGCTTGTTTTTCTTCTAAAATAGTTAATTGTACTTGCTCAAATTTCGCTGTTTTATCCCATTCAATTTTAGGGTTTTCAAGCGGGCCATACATCCTCATGTAAACACGAAAACCTGTTTCGTCATCAATTATTTGACCAAACTCAGTGTTTTTAACTTGCTGCTTTATGTCTCTTAATCGAAAGGCAAAACGATAATCCACGACATTATCAAATGAATGGGTTCCGGATACATCCATATCCATAGCAGAAGAAACTATTTTCATTTTGGGGATTTGAATGATTCCGTTGCTAATGACGATCGTGTTTTCCAAGGTTTGAAACGACAGATCGCTTAGTTTTTTTTCAAATTCATTAATGTTATTGTTTCCCAATACGAGTTTGCCTGTTTTTGTTCTCAAACTAGACACAATATCTTTAAAGGACTCGACATTTTTTAAATGTCCGTTGTAAACCTTCAATGAAATCGTTGATTGTATCCCCTTCAACACCACTCCAGACCTCAAGTCAAAAGGCGCTTGGAAATCTAATGATGCCTCCGCTGTTCCAGATAAATTTTGATCCGTGATTACCGATTGTTGAAAATTATGCCACTCTTTGAATAAGGGTTTAAACAGTAAGTTTTTACCAAGCACGGATGCTTTTAGGTAAAATACTTCTGGTGTTCTTTCACAAATCTCCAAGGAACCGCTTAGAACTGCGCCTGCATTAGCGCAACTTAATTGAGGAAAGTTTAATCGTCTTCCTTCAATAAGCATTCTTCCAGAAACATTATTAAAACGATGGTTTTCATACGTTAATTGAGCAAGTTGCAAATCAATATGGCCAGTAATATTGTCTGGCAATGCAAAAATTCTGTTGCCTTCAATTTTTTGGGCTTTTGAGGTTGTTCCTAAGTCGGCGACATTAGTGATATTACTTATTAAATTGATTTTGGCGTCTAACTTTCCTGATCCGTTAATAAAATTAAAGACATTGTTAAAAGTACCCGCAATATTAAAATCAGTTTTTTCGACTTTCAAACTCGTCGATTCAATCCCAATTTGACTCCCCTGCAAAGACATTCTTCCATTAATCTTATCAAACGTTCTCTTATCGTCTTCAAGCTTTATCTGCACATTAGATAATTGTATGGCACCAGAACATTCCTGGACAATTACATCCTCCTTTGATTGCTTAACCAAAAACGATGCGTTGATCTTTAGTTTTCCAATTATTTTGTCGATTAGCGGAAATTTAAATATCCCGTCAGCAATCCGCAGGTCTATATTTCCGTTTGCTTTGCCTTTATAGGTTGGATTGGAGAAGTTTTTAATAATTAAATCTCCGCTGAAAGGGCCTCCTGCTGTTTTAAAATTTAGACGCTCTAATTTTAAATACTCATCTTCTGCCTTCCCCTCATTACTGTAATTACCAACCAAAGAAATGTCAGAGGCCTTCATATGATTGGTCGGTTCAGTTAAAGTGCCATTTTTAATTCCGAATTGACAATTAACGTTCATTGGAGTGGTTGATTCCATTGCGCCGTTTATCGCTAAATCAAAATACACATCTCCTTCTCCATCAAATTTTGCAACTTCCTTCTTTTCATCCAAAGAAAGCTTATTGACTAAATCTGTAAGTGAGATATCCTTAGAGTGAACCTTAAATGATAGGCTGTCTTTGGTAACATTTCCATCAACAAGAAACGGAAGTCCCTCAATATTAATTTGGGAATTTGGCAGTTGGAAGGTGCCTGTTTTGTTATCAACCAAAATTTCAATAGCAAAGGTTGCTTTTTTATTTGCTAATAAAACCACCTCACTACTTTTTATCTTATTAATAAACAGGTCGCATTCAGCTTTCAACATATAATTGTCTGAATTAAAATTTCCTGAAAACGTAGAATTATTTATTGTGGTTTTATACAGTTGATTTGTGGTTGCATTTTGATACACTAGACGAAGGTTATTAATGCAAATCCGTTTCAGTTTTAGATCGAATTTATTGCTTGATTTGGTTTTGGCTGGTTTCTGTATATCATAATTTGCTTCGCCATTCGCATTTGTTTTTAGGTTTAAAGTTCCTGCCGTTACCTCCAAATATTTTATATTGTATTTTTCATTCCATAAATCAATAGGGTTAAATTGCAAGCGTATGTTTTTTGCTTGTAATAAGGTGTCTTTGGAGTTTGATTTAGAAAGCCTATCTTGAATGTAAACATCTTTTAGATCAATGGATAAATTGGGAAAGCTTCCCCAAAAAACTAAATCTACTTCTGAAACTTGAATTGGCTCAACAAGTTCGTTGTTAACCTCTTTTAGTACCAGTTCACAAATACGGTCATGAAAAAAATAAAGTCCACCAGAAATTGTAATAAACAGACCGATACATAGCGCGAATAGCACTTTGAAAACTTTAATTGTTTTATTACTTTTTTGTTTTGTTTTTGGTGTGTCTATATTCTCCATGGGCCATGCTAAATTTATCTTCCTTTTAATCGGATACTTTTAACGCAGTGGGGTATTAAATAGTTACGTTGGCTAGAGAATATATTGAAGTTCTAATTCTTAAGAATGAATAAATCCTGTTTTTTATTAAAAACCCGGATAACTTTTGCTTTTAATTAATGGCTGTTTTTTTTAACCATTGTTAAAATAGTTGCCATCGCAACCGTATCGCCTGTTTCGTCAAACACATCCACTAAAAACTTTACAATTCCTTTCGGAATATCATCGTCGGAACGTTTTTCTTGGTCGATTTTTTCTTTAACGGTAAAACGGACGCCAATCGTCGCTCCCGGATAAACTGGTTTTGTAAAACGTGCCTCTTCAATTCCATAATTAAGAAGGACGGGGCCCTTTTTGGGGTCAACGAACAAACCTGCCGCTTTGGATAAAATAAAATACCCGTGAGCGACACGACGCTCAAAAATAGTTCCGTCTAAAGACGTAGCATCCATGTGGGCATAAAAATTATCCCCAGAAACATTGGAAAAGTTTACAATATCCGCATCCGTAACCGTGTGCTTATGTGTAAAAACAGTTTCTCCTATCACCAACTCCTCAAAATGTTTTCGGAAAACATGAGGGTTTGCTTCTGGCATTTCGCTACCCACTTGAAATTGCTGGGTAATGGCACTAATAGTTGTCGGGTGGCCTTGTATGGCGGTTCGCTGCAAATAATGCAAAACACCTCTTTTCCCGCCCATTTCTTCACCTCCTCCGGCTCTTCCTGGCCCGCCATGAGTTAATAATGGCATCGGAGAACCATGTCCTGTGCTTTCTTTAGCGCAATCAGCATTTAATACTAATATCCTTCCATGCATATTTGCGGCTCCCAACACGTAATCTACCGCTTCTTTATTATTGGGTGTAACAATTGACGAAACCAAAGAACCTTTCCCTAAATTAGCAATTGCAATTGCCTCCTCTATTGTTTTATAGGGCATTACGGTCGAGACAGGGCCAAATGCTTCCGTTTCATGGCAATCGATTTTATTAAAAGGATCTGTATTTAAAAATAATATAGGTGAGAAAAAAGCGCCGGTGGTTTTGTCTGCGCCAAGCACCTCAAATTTATCTAAATCGCCATAAATAATTTCTTGAGAACCCATCAGTTTTTCAACACTGGAACGAACGCGATCAACTTGATTTTTTGATGCTAGCGCCCCCATTCTTACCCCTTCAATCTTCGGGTCTCCAATGGTGGTGCTTGCTAATCGTGCGGATATTCCTTTTTGAACCTCATCAATTAAGTTTTCAGGAACTATTATTCTTCTAACGGCCGTACACTTTTGCCCAGCCTTGATGGTCATTTCTTTTACCGTTTCTTTTATAAACAAATCAAATTCCGCCGTTCCTGGGTTTGCGTATTTCCCTAAAACAGTTGCATTTAATGAGTCTGCCTCAAGATTAAACGGGGTGTTCTTTTCAATAATTCTAGGATGAGACTTTAATAACAAGCCCGTTGTTGAACTGCCCGTAAAGGTAACAACATCACAACTTTCAACATGGTCGAGTAATCCCCGGCCCAGCCCCACCAACAATTGTAAGGACCCTTCGGGTAGAATTTTAGAAGCAATTATATCCCTTACAACTATTTCAGTTAAAAAACTCGTGGATTCTGATGGTTTAACAACCGCTGGGACTCCTGCCATTAAATTCACTGCGATTTTTTCCAACATTCCCCATACAGGAAAATTAAACGCGTTGATGTGAATGGCCACACCTTCTTTTGGCACCATAATATGATGTCCTATAAATGAGCCGGTTTTTGATAATGGCGCAGCGCTTCCATCCACATAAAAAGGAAGGTCAGGAAATTGCTTTCTCAAGGACGCATTCGCAAACAAATTACCTATACCGCCTTCAATATCAATCCAAGAATCAACTTTTGTTGCACCCGTCCAAGAACTAATTTCGTAATAGGTTTGTTTGCGGTCCATTAGATAAAGAGCTAAGGCTTTTAGCATACGCCCTCGCTCTTGAAATGTCATTTTTCGAAGTTGAGGGCCTCCAATTTCTCTACTGTATGTCAGTACTGCCTCAAAATCAATTCCTGAACTAGAAACGCTTCCTATTTCCTTTCCTGTTATTGCATGAATCGCGGAATATTCAATCCCTGTTCCATTTACCCAATTTCCTAAAATATAGTTTTGAAATTGCTGCATATTGTTAGATTAATTTATGGGAACAACCATTTTACTAAATCATTTCCATTAGCGTAGACCATTAGTCCAAGTAATAAAATGATTCCAATGTATTGGGCTACCTCTAATACTTTTTGTGGGGCTTCCTTTCCCGTTATCATTTCATATAAAAGAAAAACTACGTGACCTCCGTCCAAGGCCGGAATTGGTAGAATATTCATAAAGGCTAAAATAATTGAAAGCAATGCTGTATTAAGCCAAAATATTTGCCAATCCCAGGTTGCGGGGAACATGTTTCCAATGGCAGCAAAGCCCCCAATTGATGTGGCTCCTTTTTTAGTAAAAACGAACTTAAATTGGGAAATATAATCTGACAAGGTGTTTGAGCCAAAAGTAAAGCCAACAGAAATGCTTTCTAGAAAGGAATACTGTTTAGATATTATAGCCAATGAGTCTACTATGATTTTAGCGTTACTTTGGAATCCAATTGTTCCGTCCTGTCTGATGGCGGATTTAATTTCTAAGGTATCGTTTGCTCGTTTAACAAGTAGGACGGCAAATTTTCCCTTTTCCTTATAAAGTGATGCTTGAAAATCATCAAAGAAGATTATTTCTCGACCATTTACTGAAAGTATTACATCGCTCTTTTTTAAACCCGCTTTTTCCGCAGGACTTTTTATAACAACTGATTCTACAATGTTTGATTTTGATCTAAGTCCAAAAGGAGGGAAAGCACCTGCCTGGAATAACTCAATGTCAATATTTTCTGGTAATTGGATTTTTTCTACTTTGCCATTTACATGCTGAACGACTAAATTTCGCTTGTCACGTAATAGAATTCCTTTGTTTAATTCATCCAAATTCGTTAAGGGCTCGTTTTCTATACTAATGACTTTGTCCCCTGACACAAGATGATACTTGGCTAAATAAGGATGGATAGATAGGCCGTTTGATAGCTTATTTGGATTTAATTCCGTTTGTCCCCAAGTGAAAACAACCAATATGTAAATTAAAAAGCCAAGTAACAGATTTACTGTAACTCCTCCAACCATTATAATTAAACGTTGCCATGTCTTTTTTGCCCTAAATTCCCATTGCTCTACAGGCTTCGCTAATTGATCCTTGTCCATCGACTCATCAATCATTCCAGCAATTTTAACATATCCACCTAATGGCAACCAACCAATGCCCCATTCAGTGGTAGACTCATCTTGCTTCCATTCTTTAGGTGATTCTTTTTTAAACCAAGCCGTCTTTTTTACGCCATTTACTTTTTTATATCGGAAAAGTGAAAACCAAGGGTTGAAGAAAAGGTAAAACTTTTCTATGCGCGTTTTAAACAAGCGGGCGGGAATAAAGTGACCTAATTCATGTAGTGTTACCAATATCGCCAAAGACAAAAATAACTGAGCGGCTTTGATCCAAAAATCCATAGTATAAAATTGAAGTACAAATATACACTTTCTAAAAGCAATTTTTATAAAAGCCCTCGGTGATTATTCCTACTATCTTTCGGACTTAGTTGAATTAATTTCATAAGCAATTTTAGGAATAGAGCATTATTGATTAATTTCGTCCGACAAGGCTCTATGAATACCATCATTATTATACCTACTTACAACGAATGTGAAAATGTTGTTAAAATGGCGCGCGCAATAATTGCGCTCAAGCAAGACCTTGCCATATTATTTGTGGATGATAATTCTCCCGATGGAACTGCGCAATTAATTCACGGCTTAATGGCAGAATTTCCGCAAAACATCTTTTTGGAAAGTCGCATTGAAAAACAAGGGTTGGGTACCGCATACATCTGTGGTTTCAACTGGGCTCTAGCAAGAAACTACACCTATGTTTTCGAGATGGACTGTGATTTTTCTCACGACCCTAATGATATTTTGCGCTTAAAAAATGCGTGTGTGCAAGGCGCTGATGTAGCTATTGGATCTCGTTATTGTAAAGGCGGAAGCGTAAAAAATTGGCCTTGGAAACGAATAATGATGTCTTATTTTGCAAGTGTTTATGTTAGAATGATTCTATGGCTACCCGTTAAAGATACAACAGCTGGCTTTATTTGTTACCATTCAAAAGTCTTAGAAACCATTCGTTTAGACAATATTAAATTTAAGGGATATGCTTTTCAAATTTGCATGAAGTATGCGGCGTTTAAACATCGGTTTAAGTTGGCAGAAGTGCCTATAGTTTTTATTGATCGTGCATTTGGAGAATCCAAAATGAGTTCCGGTATTTTTAAAGAAGCCATTTTTGGTGTTTGGAAAATGCGAAGAATGAAATTATGAAAGACTACTTAATCAAAGGGGGAACTATAATTAACGAGGGAAAAACCTTTATTGGGGATCTTTTGTTACGAAATGGGCTGATTGAAAAAATAGGCAGCTCTATTACTCTTCCATTTAATGCAATAGAAATTAATGCAACAGGAAAATATGTTATCCCCGGTTGTATTGATGATCAAGTACATTTTCGAGAACCGGGATTAACGCATAAAGGAACCATACACTCAGAATCTCGCGCCGCTGCTGCCGGTGGAATAACGTCCTTTATGGAAATGCCCAACACTGTTCCAAATGCTTTAACACAAGATTTATTAGCCGATAAATACAACATCGCTTCCCGCTCTTCTTTGGCCAACTACTCTTTTTTTATGGGCGCATCTAATGAAAATGTTGAAGAGGTATTGAAAACCGATGGAAAGAATGTTTGTGGTGTCAAAATTTTTATGGGCTCTTCTACAGGAAATATGCTCGTTGATAATGAAAAAACCTTAGAAGAGTTGTTTTCAAAAGTGCCATTGCTAATTGCAACCCATTGTGAGGACGAGGCGACTATTAGGGCTAATATGGCTGCGTTTGAATTGCGCTTCGGGAAAGATATTCCTATAGAGGCACATCCTCAAATCAGAAATGTTGAGGCTTGTTACCTTTCTTCTTCACTAGCGGTTCGTTTAGCACAAAAGCACAAGGCCCGGCTACATGTGTTACATATTTCTACCGCCAAGGAAACCTCCCTTTTTGACAATTCAATTCCTCTTGAAAAAAAGCTAATTACAGCTGAGGCTTGTATCCATCATTTATGGTTTAGCGATGAGGACTACTCGAGCAAAGGAAATTGGATAAAATGGAATCCTGCTATTAAAAGTGTAAATGATCGAGAAGCAATTTGGAAAGCCGTGTTAGATAATCGAATAGATGTTATTGCAAGTGACCATGCCCCACATACTATTTCTGAAAAAGCAAGTAATTATTCGAGCGCACCATCTGGAGGCCCCTTAGTAGAACATGCCTTACTCGCAATGTTGGAAAAATCTCTTGAGGGAAAAATTTCCATCGAAAGGGTTGTGGAAAAAATGGCTCATGCCCCGGCAACGCTATTTAGAATAAATAACCGAGGATTCTTAAGAGAGGGCTATGCCGCTGATGTTGTTATTGTCGACCCAAAAACACAAAAGGCCGTTTCAAATGATTCTGTCCTCTACAAATGTTCTTGGAGTCCTTTCGACGGGTTTGTCTTTTCGCATAGCATAAGTCAGACATTCATTAATGGCAATTTGGTTTTTAATCAAGGACAACTACTAGACGATAGTAACGGGGAGCGATTAACATTTAGTAATTAATACATGAAACTACTCCTCGTACTTGTTTTGTTTTGTTTATCCGCCTGTTCGTCAGAAGAAAAGTTAAATGAACCCAAACCTCTAATAGAAAAAGAGGAGATGACGAAGATTATGGGAGAAATAGCGCTGCTTGAAAGTTACTTTCAACATAAATTTGGAATCCCCAGTAGTTATAAAGAAGCCTTGAACATTTCCGTGGAACGAGTTTTAAAAAAACATGGGGTGACTTCTAAAAACTATGAAGAAAACTTTCGTTTTTATGCAACACAATACGAAGTTTTTTCTGAAATGAATAAAAAAATAATTGAGCAGCAGAATAAAAATTTATTGACTTATTAAAAAAGCCCTGCGCTGCAAGCCTCAAAACATTACTCCATTGGTAGGTCGCTCTCATCGTCTTCTTTTTGTTCACGAATAAATAGGGCGATTTCACTGATAATAGTTGTTTTTTGATCATCTTCCATTGTGCGATCAGAACTAATATATTCTCTCAAATGTAATTGCGATTCCAATAATTGATGCTCCTCAAAAGGACCTTTTAAGTTTTCTAATATCGTCAAACATTCTAAGGCAATCATAAAATTCCCCTCAATGGCTATTTCAACAAACTCTGCTATAAATGGCGAATAATCAAGTTTGCTATTCCAGATAACCGTTAATAACTCTTGACGTATTACAGCATATTTTTCTTCTTGAATAAACCGAATTAATAAAGGAGAAGAAAGAGGGTCAACAACATTGGATAAAAACGCTAGAATTTCTTTTTTAATTTCGCGATTTGATGAACTAGCAACGATGCTAACCAAGATCTCAATAACGGTAACGTCGGCATTTTTTTCCAACTCTTTTAATCCACGAGAAACATTTACAATGTTTTCAGTAATTATTAGCTCAAGAGCCGCCTTAACTTTTAGTTTTGTTTGAGCATTCATAGAAATAAATTTGGCGCAAAGTTAGCTATTCATCCTTTACATTCTGCTTCAATAAATTGTGTTAACTGAATAAACTCATCTACTGATAATCTTTCCGGTCTTTCTCCTGAAAAAACGGCGGGAAGTTCTTGTCCATTTGTTAAACTTTTCAAGGAGTTGCGCATGGTCTTTCTCCGTTGATTAAATGCCGTTTTAACAACTTGAATAAATAATTTCTCACTACAGGGAAGGCTTAAACGATCGTTTCGAGTGCATCTTATTACTCCAGACTTTACTTTTGGTGGTGGGTTAAATGCCGTTTCATCAACGGTAAAACAATATTCAATGTTATAAAATGCTTGTAATAAAACACTTATAATCCCATATTCTTTAGAGCCCGGGGGTTTCGCAATTCGCACCGCGACTTCCTTTTGGAACATTCCCATTATTTCAGGAATCTGGTGACGGTACTCCAAGCATTTAAATAATATTTGTGTGGAAATGTTGTAGGGAAAATTTCCAACGACTGAAAAAGGTTCGTTGCCCATTACGGCCTCCAAATCAGCATTTAAAAAATCAATGTGTAAAATCTTATCTTGATAATCGGGGAATTCTTTAACTAAATATTCAATGGATTCGGTATCAACCTCCATCATGAATAAATCTAAATCGTTTCGCTTCATAAGCGGTCGCGTTAGTGCGCCCGTACCCGGACCAACTTCTATTACTTTAAAACAATCGCGGTAACCAATAAACTGATCGGCTATTTTTTGACTTATCTCTTTATCAATTAAAAAATGTTGGCCGAGGTGTTTTTTAGGTCTTACATTCATACGTTTTGGAACTGTTCTATTACCTCTAGTGTTGTTCTAAAGGCTGAAAATTTTCCTGCGAAAAGATCCGCATGCGATTTTTGCATGGCTTGCGCGTAGGAAGAATTATATCTGTCCAAATCATGTTGACCCTTCGCTAAATACATAACAGAATAAGTATGTCCGCCTTCTTCTTCGCCATGGACCTTCGATAGTCGACATTCTATAAAGCAGCCCGTTTTCATGATTTCAACTATATGCGTTTGGCGCATCCAAGCTAGCCATTCGCTTGATACTGATGTATCAATACTAAGTGTTACATTATAAATAACCATAGTGCAAAGTTATAGTTTTACTTGTCAATAACATGTCTGGTAGCTTGGAAATTAGGTGCAACAAAAATATTTAATATAATTGTTTTATATTTGACATTACAAACCTATAAAAATCTTATTATGAAAAAAACTTTACTTTGTTTAATGCTTGTTGTATTTGGTGCTTATAATGCATCAGCGCAATCTTGTACTCCTGGTGTGAATTTTCAAGATTCATCCTTTGGTGTTTGGCCAGACACCACACAAAATTTGCCTTGGGCTACTGCTAATGTTGCTTATTCAACGGATTTAAACTTCAAGGTTCCTTCTACAGTAACCGTTGATTTAGATCCTTCTGGACAATTTGTTGGTTCTGCCATTCAAAGCTTTACTGTAACGAATGTTGCGGGTTTGCCTGCTGGATATAACTACGTTTGTAACAACAATTGCACCTACAATGGAGGCGCTAATGGATGTGCTAATGTATATGGAATTAGTGGTGTAAATGGAACGTATCCCATTACCATTGAAATTGACGCAACTGTTTTAATTGTTCTTTTTCCAGGTTTGCCTCCTACCCCTGTTACCCAACCGGCTTCATTCGGTGGATATAAAATCATCATTGGTAATGCTGGCTTAATTGAAGGGATTATTGCTCCATTAACCATTCATCCAAACCCATCTAATGGCATTATTAATATCAAAGGAATTACTGAGTCAATGAATGCTTCAGCTGTTTCAATTAGTAATATTGAAGGAAAGGTTATTTCTCAGAAACAATTAAAAGGTTCAACAACTTGTTCTTTTGATTTAACTGGAATAAACGCTGGTATTTATTTCGCTTCTGTAAGTTATGAAGGTGGAATTGAAAACATTAAATTTATTGTAGAATAAATTTCTGTTTGTTATAATTTTAAGAAAAGGGGGAGACCCCTTTTTTTTATGGAGTTATTTTTTGTTTAATTACTTGATAGATTTCCCAAGTGGTTCGATCATAAACATAAGCAAGCACATGCATATTATCCGCATTAAACGCGCCGTCTAGCTGATTAGGAACCAGAAAGCTATAATTAATATAATACTTTCCATTTAATAGGTCTTGCGTATTCAGCACCCTTCCAAATGATTGATTGTTTAAGTTTCCCCGATGAATATCTCGATGGATGTAGGATGAATTATGTGAATTGTCGCTCATTTTTTGATCGCCGACAAGCGAATCTTCGATGATGTATACAACAACGCCTAATTCATTTGTTAAATTAAGATCTGTCTTTTCAATCTCAAGGTGTAAAAAGGCACCTTTTGTCACTGGATAATAATTGAGGGCAGATTGCATAGAAACCTTAATGGTATTTTCAGACAACATCGTATTGGTCATACTTGTCCACTGAGTGGGACTTTGGAAAATAGTTCCATTATTCCTGCGATTTACTGTCCCTCTTGGATTTCCCGAAAAACCACCATCATTCGTTCCAAAATAAGTGGCTATGCCTAAACCTTGTAAATTCGTAAAATCAATTGGATAATCGGGAGGAGAAACCGTTTGAAAGTCCCCAATTCCTTGTGGGCCAGCATGAATGGATGCCGTAAAAACACGCGTTGGGTTTGCTTCATGTAGCGCATGAGCGAGGTAAGCCGCGGCAGGACAAAAAACGCATTTGTGCCCGGTATAATCCTCAATTAATACGTTTCGATACAAATTAGTGTTAGGAAGGAATACTGGCCATTCATTTGCAAGATAATCGCTCCAATTCCCAGGATATAGTGTCGTATCCAAGTCTAGGGTGGTGTTGGTAACATATGGTCTTTCTATGTGGTCGCAAGAATTCAAAAACATCATGGCGCATAGAACAGCTGAAAAGAAGTATCGTAGCATAATTAAAAACTTTGTGTAAAACTGAGGGTTAAACCATTCGATGCAGGAACAAAACGACAAACACCACCCACACAAAATAATCCTGCCCTTTGTCGGCCGTATGATGCTGTTAAACGTGTTGCATCTTTAATAAAACCACAAGTAAAAATTGGATAGTTGACCCGTTTTGTTGGTTCAGGATTTCCATAATTATATTGATTCATGAAACTAAAAAACCAAGATGGTGAAATCGTATACTCTATTAAACCAGTAAACCAATTCCCTTTATCTTTAATTTGTCCGTCTTCCTTTTCTACAATTAATCCTTGAACTTCTGCTCGAAGAGCATGTTTAGAATTTATTTTATAAGCGACCTCAAGTACGCCGATATTGGCATGAATAATTCCTTTAGAATCATTTGATATTTTGGCAACATCGTTATTTATCTTAATGTTATAGTAGCTCAAGATGAGACTAAACTTCGAAGAAAACTTTTTTGAGATATTAAAATTAATATCTTGCCAATATAAGCTATCACTCATGTCAAATAAACCGGATGTATACGTAACACCTGTTGAATCCATTGGGTTTATGGTACTTGTATGTTGCATGGGCCTATAGGTATTTGAAAAGTTTCCGCCTATTGTTGTGCCGTATTTACCTCCGATTTTTGATTTTTTCTTAAAGGTATATAAAACATCTGCTTGAAACGCGACCTCTCCTAAAGGCTGAGTTGCATATGGATACAATGTTGCCACTAAATTATACGTGTGGGTTTTGTTAAGAGAAGGAAGATAATTGATAAAAACATCTTGTAAGTCTTTATTTCGGTCAGAACGGTAGCTCATATTATCAACGGATTTTCCAGATATTAAAACGCCCAATCCTTTTTTTGTGTAACTTAAATTAAAGACCGCGGCATGGCCGTAGTTATAAATTTTATTATTGTCACTCGAAGGATCTTGCTCTTTAAGAATGTATTCTCCGTCCAAATAAAAGTTTTTATATCTTAGTTTTGCACGTCCTCCATAAGCGCCAACATTTTCTGGTAATATTAGTGCGTCATCGTCATCAGCTTGATACTTACTTACAAAAGAGGCGCCTAACACAACGTCTAAAGGCCACTTCTCTAATTTTTTAAAGGTCTCATTTAAATGGATTTCTCCATCAAAGCCCCTGACGATTCCTTCTCCGTGAACAATTGCGCCTTTTTGAAAAGACAAGCGCTGATAACCATATACTCCCTTCAGAACGACCCCTTTTGCCGGGCGGATAATTACGCGTGCTCCATCCATTAAATTATCATACCCCAAAGACCTGTCTTCATAAGCACGGAAAGAAAGTCCGCTTCCAAATTGCTCATAGAAGGAGCCTAGGGTAACATCAATAAAATCATTCGCATAGCCAATATACCGCATTCCGATACCCGTTCCATCGAATCTATTTGGGTAGCCTTGTATTCTCGGTAAATACGATTCAACACGCATGCCTGCCTTAAATCCTTTGTTCGTATAAAAGACATTCATATAGGAATTTAGCAATCCTTTTGAGGGAGGCTGATTGGCATTAATAACAGTGTCTGAATTGAGATATTGAAAAATACTTTCTACGTTTCCTGTAAAATTCCCTTGACTAAATAGAATGTTCGGCAAAAGAAATAATGCGGATAAAATAACCGTTTTTAACATAAAAGGCATTATTTATTTGTCAGTTTTTTTATTTCGGCATATAGTTTTTCTTCATCTCCCGGCGCATAATTATTATGAGAATAAACTATGTTTCCTGATTGATCAACCAAGAATGTATGAGGAACGTTATTAACACCCATCGCACGTTTAAAGTCACCGTTTGGATCCATTAATACTAAAAAATCCCAAGCTTTTCCATTTACATATACCGGCACTTGACTCTTTGTTTTCTCATCGTCGATAGAAACGGCTACTAAGTTAACCCCCGTTTCCTCTTGCCAAGTTTCATAAATATCATTTATAGCATTTAGTTCTTTCTTACATGGAGCACACCAAGTTGCCCAAAAACTAATAACAACTGGTCCGGTGAATCCAAGGCTTGAAGTGTTAACTGCCTTGCCCCCCATGTCTTTCAAATTTACTGATGGGAGCTGCTTCGTGTCAATGCCTTCAATGGTTTGAAGGTATGCAACCGTTGGTAATACTAGAATGTTAATTATAAAAAATAGTTTCTTAATCATTTTTGTGCTTTTTGCCGTTATAGTCAATAATCTTGCCGATTCAAATATACATGAAGTAAATTAAATAATTGTCTTCCTGTTATATTTTGCGCAAAATTGCATTATATTTGTTTTTAACATATCTTTGAAAGATGAAAAAATTAGTACTATTATTATTTCTTTCCATTTTCGGTGGGCTTAGCGCTCAAGACGGAATAAGCATCATGATCGACGGCCAAGCAACAGAGCTTTCGGGAGGAGTTTATACTGTCGTTGCAACATCTAACCTAAGTTTTGATGTTCCTTTTGATGTATTCAATAACACGGGACAAGCTCATCAATGGCGAGTTACTAGAAAGAAAATTTCAGTTGGTGCTGGATGGACGGATGGATTATGTTGGGGTCATGGAACCGATCCTTTTGGTGGAACTTGTTTTTCTTCTGGTCAAATGAACACGAATCCTTGGACAACTCCAGGAAGTGTTGGTGTTTTATTTGCCATCAACGATGGGGAATACGGCAAGATGAAAGCTTCTATAGATCCCGAAGACATAAGTACATCAACTTCTCATTACAGGTATTATATATCAGACGATGGGGTAAATTATACTGACTCTGTTGATTTAATCGTTGAATTTACTGCTGCGATAAAGCCAGTTAAAGAGCCTGTCAGTGTTACAATCGTTCCTAATCCTGCATCAGATTATATTAACATTACACTAAACGGAGCTGAAACTGTCACTATGAAAATGGTAGATGTGCTAGGTAATTTAATATTGAAAGAGACCGTCTCTTCTAACAAAAAAATAGATGTTACTGATATAAAAAGTGGCGTTTATATAATTAGTTTCGAAGGGGCTGGTGTAAAATCTTTTAATAGAAAAGTGATAATTCGACACTAATATTTTCTTTAATTAGGCATCTTCGCTATACATAAACTAATGCCTAAAAAATTCTTTAAGAAAAAACAAAACACTGGATCACCCAAAGGATTAACACCAACCATAATGAAGGTGTTTGAAAAAAACCTTGGGGTAGAATTCACCCACAAAGACATTTGCACAAGGATTGATGCTAATAATCCCGCATTAAGGCAACAAGTCTTTGATACCCTTACACAATTAGCCAAGAGAAATATAATAAAACAAACAAGTCATGTTAGTTTTAAATTAGAGGAGGATAAAAACACCTTTGAGGGACGAATTGAATTAACACAGAGGGGAAGTGGATTCATCGTAATGCCAGGCGAAACAAAAGATGTTTTCGTTTCGCCCAATAATATAGG
The DNA here is from genome assembly GCA_945877045.1 of Chryseobacterium gleum. Classification (GTDB taxonomy): domain Bacteria; phylum Bacteroidota; class Bacteroidia; order Flavobacteriales_D; family Crocinitomicaceae; genus UBA952. The sequence goes on along the minus strand of CAMCQW010000006.1, from coordinate 2,127 downwards.
TCAAGCCATGCATAACGACATGGTGAAGGTTCGTTTAATAAATATTGGGAAAGGGCGTCCCGAAGGAGTTGTAATAAAAATTATTGAGCGAGATAAAACTCAATTTGTTGGAACCATTCAAATAAAAGGCGGTAATGTTCTCTTGATTCCTGATAATCCCCGGGCCGGCGTACAAATAAAGATTGTTGATAATAAACTAAACGGTGCAACAAATGGCGTTAAGGCATTGGTAAAAATTACAGTTTGGCCACAAAGCGCTGAGATGCCTTTTGGAGAGGTTGTCGCTGTATTGGGATTTCCTGGGTCAAATGATGTGGAAATGCTTTCCATATTGTATAATCAAGGCATAGACCCTGTATTTCCCCCTGAAGTATTAGACGAAGCAGAATATGTAAGCATAGAACTTGACAATGCTGAAATAGAAAAAAGGCGGGATTTTAGGAAAGTATTAACTTTTACGATTGATCCTTTTGACGCGAAAGATTTTGATGATGCAATCTCCTATAAGACCCTTGAAAATGGTCGATTTGAACTCGGGGTACATATTGCTGATGTTAGTCATTACGTTAGACCTGGCAGTAACATGGATAAAGAAGCGCTCAAACGCTCCAACTCGGTTTATTTAGTAGATCGAGTTATTCCAATGCTTCCCGAACAGCTTTCAAATATTGCTTGTTCACTTCGTCCCCACGAAGATAAATATAGTTTTTCTGCTGTATTTGAATTGGACTCCAAAGGAGAGGTATTAGAAGAATGGTTTGGAAAAACTGTTATTCATTCAGATAGAAGGTATAGCTACGAGGAGGCACAAGAAATAATAGAGGGCAAAGAAGATGAGTTCCAGGTTGAAATAAGAGAAATTGACCGTGTAGCAAAAATTTTAAGAAGTGCTCGATTGGCTAATGGTGCATTAAACATCGAATCGGAAGAAATGCGATTTAAATTAGATGTAAAGGGCAACCCCGTAGAAACAATTATTAAAACATCGAAAGATGCGCATAAATTAATTGAAGAGTTTATGTTGTTGGCGAACAAACGGGTATCCCTGTTTTTGTCTAAACCTAACAGTAACAAAGACCTCATTCCTATGATTTACCGAGTTCACGACAAACCAGACCCGGAAAAGATTGGGTTTTTAAAGTTGTTTTTAGAAAAGTTTGGGCACGAACTTGCTTATCAGAGCCTCGAAAAAATTGCACTAAACATTAACGCTTTATTGAAAGATATTCGTAAAGAGAATGAATTTCCACTCGTTCAATCGATGATTATCCGCTCTATGTCTAAAGCAACGTATGAGACGCAAAACATCGGTCATTTTGGCTTAGCATTTACCCATTATTCGCATTTCACATCACCCATTAGGCGGTATGCAGATCTTATCGTTCATCGAATACTTGAGACACGGTTGGCGAAAAGACCTCATCAATATGGCCAAACACTTGACGATGTGTGTAAGCTTATTTCACGCAATGAACGCAAAGCGGCAGAGGCAGAAAGAGAATCGGGCAAGTATTTTCAAACATTGTTTGTACAAGATAAAATCGGGGAGGAGTTTGATGGCTTCATTTCGGGTATTGCAGAACATGGTCTTTATGTCAAAATGATTGAAAATAATTGTGAAGGCATGGTGGCTCTACAGGGAATTCCTGGTGATCGTTACTTTTTTGACGCTGAAAAATTTCGTGTTATTGGCTCAAAAAATAAAAAAGAATTCAATTTTGGAGATTTGGTAAAAGTGCGCATTTACGAGGTTAGCACAAAGAAAAGACAAATAGATTTAGAATTAGTTCTATAATTACGGTGTAAAAGCATCGCCGGCAGCAAGCTGCCTCATTTCCCTTCCTTTTCGGAACATTTTTTTCACAACAACTTTGTGGTTCGCGTTATATACCAAAAAGAGGCCGTCTTTTAATCCGTTTTTATAGTGAATTTCATTCATAATGTCGCCACTGCGGCCGTATTGCATACAAACACCGTGTAACTTTCCTTTTTTATAGTGAGAAACTACTGCCGGCATTACTCCGCCAGGATGATAGTTTATCCACGCGCCCGTTTTAATTCCATTTTTATATTTCCCCGTCTCTTTTATTTCATAATCCAATTGAGAATACGCTTTAAACTTTCCAT